>NZ_JBICZB010000009.1:0-75102 GCF_043201815.1 Kitasatospora sp. NPDC048296 | reverse complement strand
TTTTGTGGGGTTTTTTTTTGGTTGGGGGGGGGGGTGGGGGGGGTGGGGGGGGGGGGTGGGGGGGGTGGGGGGGGGGGGGGGGGGGGGGGGGGGGCCCCCCCCCCCCCCCCCCTCGACAGGTGGTCCCCGTCGCGCCGGGCTCGTCGGGCGCGGGCCGACCCTGCCCGACGCGCCCGGGCGGGCTACTTCGGCCAGGCGGCGTCGATGTCGGCGGCGGTCTTCTGGATCGACTGCCCCTCGGCGAACCAGGCGGTCAGCGACTTCCACTCCTGCCCGGAGCCGACGGCCGCGGGCATCATGTCCGAGGCGTCGAACCGGAAGGTCGCACTCGGGTCGGTCAGCGCCTCCGCCGAGAGCTTGTCGATCGGGTCGGTGTACAGGCTCCTGTCCACGCCCTGGTTGGCCGAGACCCAGCCGGTCGCGGTCTTCACCCGGCTGCTCGCCCAGTCCGAGCTGGACAGGTAGTTCTGCACCGCCTGCACCTCGGGCTTGCCGGAGAAGGCGGCCAGGAACTCGCCGCCGCCCTCGACCGGGTTGGCGATCGACGGGTTCACCGCGGGCAGGTGGAAGGCGAAGACGTCGCCGTCCGGGCCGACCTTGGTGCCCTTGGGCCACTGCGCCTCGTAGAAGGAGGCCTGCTGGAGCATCGCGCACTTGCCGGTGAGGATCGGCGCGCCCGCGTCCTGGAAGGTGGTGGTGGCGATCGACTTGACGTCACCGTAACCGCCGTTGACCCAGGCCGGGTTCTGCATCCAGTCGGCGACGGTCTTCATCGCCATGGTGATCTTCGCGTCGGAGAACTTCACCTGGTGGCCCACCCACTGGTCGTACAGCTCGCCGCCGTAGCTGCCCAGCACCACCTCCTCCAGCCAGTCGGTGGCCGGCCAGCCGGTGGCCGTGCCGGAGGCGATGCCGCCGCACCAGGGCTTGGGGCCACCGGCCTCGGCGATCCGGTCGCTGAGCGCCATCAGGTCCGCCCAGGTCTTCGGGACCTCGTAGCCGGCCGCCTTGAAGGCCTTCGGCGAGTACCAGACCAGCGACTTCATGTTGGCGCTCATCGGTGCCGCGTAGAAGGTGCCGTCGACCGAGCCGTAGGTCTTCCAGACCGGGCTCCACTTGTCCTGGTTGGCGACGGTCTGGGCGGGTGGCTTGACCACCTTGCCGCTCTTGACCATCTGCGCCAGCAGGCCGGGCTGCGGGATGATCGCGAAGTCCGGGGCGTTGCCGCCGGCCACCCGGACCGGCAGCTGGGACTCGAAGTCGTTGGACCCCTCGTAGCTGATCTTGATCCCGGTGCACTTGCTGAACTCGGACCAGGACTTCTCCAGGTTGTCCGACTCCGGGCTGAGGATGGAGGCGAACATCGTCACCGTGGTGCCCGAATGGCCCGCGTACGGCTGGTACTTGGCGCAGTCACCGGTCAGCGTCTGGGCCGCCGAGCCGCCGCCCCCCGAACCGCCGGAGCTGTTCGAGCAGGCCGCGGTCAGTGCCAGTGCCGCGAGCAGGACGGGTACGGAGGCCAGGCGGCGACGGGAACTCCTGGACGGCGCGGTCGGGTTGAGGGTCAATGCGGTCCTCCTCGCCAGGGCGTGCTGCCGAAGGTTGGCTGAACGACATCGCGCTGTACGGGAGATGGGCGTGCAGAGATCGCGGGCGAGCGGCGGGCCGAACCGGTTCGACGACGTTAACGCAGCCCTCGGCCGCCGCCAAGGTCCGTGGTCGACCTTCACGGACCGGTGCCCACACCGGTGCCCCGACCGCGACCACCGGAAACCGACGAACACCCCCGAAGGAAGCCCGTAGGAAGCCCGGAGGGGCCCAGAGGAACCCGGGAGAAGCCCCGGGGACGCCGCCGGCCCCGCCCGGAACCCCGGACGGGGCCGGCAACCGCGACGAACCGTCAGAACAGTCGGACGGGCAGCTCCAGCAGGCTGTTCACCACCAGCGACGGACTCGGCCGCAGCTCGGCGTCCGGCACCGCCAGCGACAGCGCGGGGAAGCGCTCGAACAGCGCCGGCAGCGCGACCCCCGCCTCCAGCCGGGCCAGCGGCGAGCCCGGGCAGACGTGCGGGCCGTGGCCGAAGGACAGGTGCCGGGTCGGGTCCCGGGTGATGTCGAACAGCTCCGCCGTCACCCCGTGCTGCAGCGGGTCCCGGCCGATCGCGTTGTACGAGACCAGCACCGGCTGGCCCGCCGGGATCACCACCCCGTCGACCTCGATGTCCTCCGCCGCGAAGCGGAACAGGAAGTTGCTGGTCGGCGGCGTCCAGCGGAGCGACTCCTCGACCACCGCGTCCCAGGAGACCTTCCCCGCGCGCACCAGCTCCAGCTGGTCCGGGTGCGTCAGCAGCGCCCGCACCGCGTTGCCGATCAGGTTCACCGTGGTCTCGTGACCGGCCGCGATGATCACCCGCAGGGTGGCCGCCGCCTCCGCGTCGGTGAGCGCCCCGCCCTCGGTGTCCGCCGCCAGCAGCACGCTCGCAAGGTCCTCACCCGGGGCCGAACGGCGCTGCGCCACCAGGTCGTTGACGAAGGCGTTCAGCCCGGCGATGGTCGCCTGGATGCCGGCCGGATCGGGCTTGATGCCGAAGAACCGCTCGTACAGGTCACGCAGCACCCCGTGGTCCGACTCCGGCACGCCGAGCAGCGAGCAGATCACCGTCATCGGCAGCGGGAAGGCGAAGGCCGCCTTGAGGTCGACCACCGGCTCCCCGGCCGCCAGGCCGTCCAGCAGCGCGTGGGTGATCTCCTCCACCCGCGGGCGCATCAGCTCGACCCGGCGCGGGGTGAAGGCCTGGGCGACCAGCGCCCGCAGCCGACGGTGCTCGGCGCCGTCCGTGGTCACCATGCTCGGTCCCGGCACCGCCAGACCGATCAGCGGCCAGGTCCTCGGCACCTCGCCACGCTGGTAAGCCGCCCAGTGCCCGGCGTCCTTCACCAGCCGGGCGTCGGTGAGCAGATCGCGCGCGGCCGCGTGCCGGGTCACCGCCCAGGCGGCCACACCGCCGGGCAGCACCACCGGCACCACCGGGCCGGCGGCCCGCAGCAGGGCGCCCTCGGCGGCGTTGTCGCGGGCCAGCGGGTCGAGGGCGATCGGGGCCGGGGCAGCGGTCATCGACGTCAACTCTCCTAAACATAGCGGGACTTGGAACGATTGTGCACGTCCTGTGGATCTTGGCTGGCCCGACGAAGATCCGCAAGACGTACGCCAGGACACGCCCTCAGGCCGCGTGCCCCGGAGTGAACGAGACCGGCAGCGCGACCAGGCCGCGCACCCAGGCCGAGGGCCGCCACACCAGCGCGTGCTCGGCCACCGCCAGCCGCAGGTCCGGCAACCGGTCCAGCAGCACCTCGATCGCGGTGGTGGCGATCACCTCCGCCGCCTCCTGGGCCGGGAACGGGCAGCCGTGCTCGCCGTACGAGTAGCTCATGTGCGCCCGGTTGCCCTCCGCCGGACGACCGTCGGCCTGCCGCACCGACGGGTCCGCGTTGGCCCCGGCGAAACCGAGCAGCAGCATGTCCCCCTCGGCGATCCGCTGGCCGCCCAGCTGGGTGTCCCGCACCGCCCAGCGGCCGGCGAAGATCTGCGTCGGGGTGTCCTCCCACAGCGCCTCGTTGAGCGCCTGGCTGATGCTGCGCCGACCGCCCGCCAGCGAAGCCGCGAAGCGCTCGTCGGTGAGCATCAGCCGCAGCGCGTTGGAGATCCAGTACGAACTCGGCTGGTGACCGGCGATCAGCAGCACCCGGAGGTCGCGCATCACCTCGTCGTGGGTCAGCCCCGCCGGGTGCTCCAGCATCCGCGAGGCCACGTCCGCGCCCGGGTGCTCGGTCTTCTCCTCCACCAGCGCGAGCATCAGCTCCAGCAGCCGCTGGGCGCCGGCCGGCGCGTCCGCGCCGCCGTCCAGCATCGCCAGCAGCGCCGCGATCAGCTGCGGCGCCTGCTCCTCGTCCAGGCCCAGCACCCGGCACAGCACCAGCAGCGGCATCCGGTGCGCGTACTCGGCCACCAGGTCGGCCTCGCCGCGCCCGGCGAACTCGTCGATCAGCCGGTCGGCGATCTCCTCGGAGTGCTTGCGCAGCTCGTACGGGTCGATCCCGGCCAGCGCGTCGGTCACCGCGCGGGAGCGGCGCACGTGCTCCTCGCCCTCGGCGTACAGGATCGACGGCACCGGCGCCATCATCGGCTTCAGCGGCCAGTCGGCGGGCAGCATCGCCCAGGCGTGCCAGCGGCTGGAGTCACGGCCGAACAGCTGCGGCTGGCCGGTGACCTGCTGCAGCTCGCGGTAGCCGATCACCAGCCAGGCGGGCACGCCGCCGGCCAGCTCGACCGGGGCGACCGGGCCGTGCGCGGCGCGCAGCTCGCGGTAGAGCTGGGCCGGGTCGGTCTGGAAGCGCGGCCCGTACAGCGGCGTGGCGCCGGCGTGCGCCGGGCAGCCCGGGGGCGGGGTGGCGGCGGGCTGGGTCACGGGGTGCTCTCCTCGTAGATCTGGATCACGGGGTGCTCTCCTCGTAGATCGCGTCGGATGCTCCGGCGAGGGCGGCCAGGTGGTGGACCAGGTCGATCAGCACCCGCTTGCCGGACTCGCGGTCGCGGGCGTCGCAGTCCACCAGCGGGACCTCGGCCGGCAGGTCCAGGGCCTCGCGGACCTGCTCCAGGGTGTGGGTGGGCTCGCCGAAGTTGTTGCGGGCGACGATGAACGGGGTGCCGTGGTGCTCCAGCCGGTCGATCGCGTACCAGGAGTCCTCCAGCCGCCGGGTGTCCACCAGGACGACCGCGCCCAGGGCGCCGCTGAACAGGCGGTCCCAGAGGAACCAGAAGCGCTCCTGCCCGGGCGCGCCGAACAGGTAGAGCACCTGGCGCTCGGACAGGGTGATCCGGCCGAAGTCGAAGGCGACCGTGGTGGAGCGCTTGCCCCAGGTGCCGGCCGGGTCGATGCCCTCCCCCGCCCGGGTCATCACCTCCTCGGTGTTCAGCGGACGGATCTCGCTGACCGAGCCGACCAGGGTGGTCTTGCCCACCCCGAAGCCGCCGACCACGACGATCTTCAGCGCGTTGTCGGCGGTCGCCCGCAGCGGGGTGCGCACCGCGGGCCGGGCGTCCTGGAGGTCAGAGCCGTTGGAGGCCATGCAGCACCTGCTTCAGCGTGTCGAGGTCGGGCAGCCGGGCCTTGTTCGGCGCGAACCTGGGGTGCCTGGCGGTGACCGCCCCGGACTCCAGCAGGTCGCCGAGCAGGATCTTCACCACCGAGACGGGCAGCGACAGCTCCGCCGCCACCTCCACGACGGCGGTCGGGGCCTCGCACATCCGCAGGATCCGGGCGTGCTCCGACTGCATACCGGGTGCCGGCTCCCGCTCCGCGACGATCAGGGTGACCAGGTCGAAGGCGTTCTCCGGGGCGCGGCTGCGGCCCCCCGTGATGGTGTAGAGGCGGTCCGGGTCGTCGTCCCGGCCCGGCAGCACCGGCCCGCCGTTCATATCCCGGCGCTCTCTTGTGTGGCGGCTTCCGCGCTACGGGCGGGCGCGTTGAGGTGGACGCCGATCTGCTCGATCAGGCCGTGCATGTTGTGGCCGACCACGCCCACGTCCGCGTCGTCGTCCGTGACCACCGCGAGGTGCGCGCCCTCACCGGCCGCCACGATGCACAGGATGCCGCCGTGGAACTCGGTCATCGACTGCCGCACACCGCCGCTGCCGTCGCCGAACTCGATCGAGGCGCCGTGCGCCAGGCTCTGCAGGCCGGAGGCGATCGCGGCCAGCTGGTCGGCCTGGTCGGCGCTCAGCCCGGCGGTGTGACAGAGCTTGAGGCCGTCGGCGGAGAGGACCAGGGCGTGCCGGGTACCGGGGGTCGCCGCCAGCAGGTTTTCCAACAGCCAGTCGAGGTCGCGGTCGGTGGCGCTGCTCATCAGAAGTCCTTGTCAGTGACGGGGGAAGCGTCGGGCGTGGTGTCGGTGTCCGCGGTCGGCGTCGCCGCGGGTACGGGCGTGGCGGCCGGTTTCGGCACTGCGGCCGGTACGGGCACCGCCGACTGGGCGGCCCGGCGGAAGGCGCCGAACCGGGCGGCGGCGCCCGCCGCGTCGTTCCGTACGGGCTTCGTGGCGGGAGCGGCCGCCGGGGTGGTGGTGGACAGCGTCTGCCCGCGCCGGCGCTGCGGCAGGCCGCTGTCGGTCATCCGGGCGGGCGCGGCCGGGCTCTGGGCGGGGACGGTGGGCGCCGGGACCGCCGTGGCGGCCGGTACCGCGGCGGGTACCGGCGTCGGGGCGGCGCTCGGCGCGGCGGGCGCGGGCGCGGGCGGCAGCGAGGCGGGCGCCGGGCGGGCGGGGGTGAGCGCGGGGCGCGCGGACTCCACGGCCGGCGCGGGGGCCTGGACGGGCGCCGGGGTCTGGTGGGTGACCAGCTGCTGCGGAATCAGCATCACCACCCCGGTGCCGCCGCGCGCCGACGGCCGGAAGGAGATCTGCAGCCCGTACTTGCGCGCCAGCATGCCGACCACCGCGAGGCCCAGCCGGGTACCGGCGGAGAGCGTGGTCAGGTCCTGCGGCTCGGCGGAGACGGCCCGTTCGGCGCGGCGCAGCCAACTGTCGCTCAGGCCCAGCCCGCTGTCCTCGACGGTGACCGCCAGACCGGCCGGCACCTCCTCGACGTAGACGTGCACCTCGGCCGGCGGGGCGGAGAAGTTGGTGGCATTGTCCAGCAGTTCGGCCAGCGCGTGCATCACGCCCTCGGCCGCGTACCCGGCGACCGCGGCCGTACTGGCGTTGTGCAGCCGCACCCGCTGGTAGGCGCCGATCCGGCCGAGCGCGCCGCGCAGCACCGACTCCACCGCGATCGGCTTGGCCCAGCGGCGGCCCGAACGGGCCCCGGTGAGCACCGCGATGCTGTCCGCCATCCGGCCCGCCTGGGCGGTCGAGTGGTCCAGGCGCAGCAGGTCGCCGAGGACCTCCTCGTCGTGCCGGTGCTGCATCTCGCGCAGCTCGGCGTGCATGCTCGTGGCCAGCGCCTGCACCCGACCGGCGGCGGTCGCGCAGACCGCGAGCGCGGCGGCCCGCAGCCGTTCACCCCGGCCGATCTCCTCGCCGACGGCGCGCAGCAGCGCGTACTGGGGGTGCTTGCGGTGGCCGGCCAGCGCGCTGTCCACGGCCGCGCCCCCGCGGAGCTTCTTCACCACCTCGGGCAGCACGCCCTCGGCGATCCGGTCCAGCTCGGCGCGCTCGGCGACGGCCCGCTCCCGGGCGGCCTCGGCCTCGGTCCGCTCGGCGTCCAGCTCGACCCGCAGCCGGTCCAGCTCGGCGTGCGCGGCGGTGACGTCCGCCTCGGCACGGGCCCGCTCGGCGCGGGCGGCGTCCCGTTCGGCCTGCGCGGCGGTGGCGCGCTCCTTGGCGGCCGCCTCGGCCTGCCGGGCGCTGCCGGCCACGACCAGCGCCGTCATCGTTTCCTGGTGCTGCTCCTCCACCGCCTCGGCGAGCCGGCGGGAGCGTTCGGCGCCGGACGCGGCCAGGCCGACCGCGATCAGCCAGAGCACCGTGACGGCGCCCACCGCGAGGGCGGTGAGCGGCTGGTGCGCGCCCAGGGCCCGGCTGACGCCGACCGGTGCGGCGACCAGGGCCAGCAGGACGGCGGCCGCCGTGAGGGCGACGGTGCGCGGCGCGGGACGGCGGCGCGGTCGACCGTCGGGGCTGGTGGCTTCTCTCATCGGGGCGGTCCTCGGCAACGTCGGCGGGCGGCGGCGCGGGCGGCGGATCGGCGACGGTTGCGGCCGCCGACAGCGGGTCGAGCGCATACGAGGCCGCCCGGCGACGTCGTGAAACGTCTCCGGGCGGCTGATCCGTCCACGCTTTCGGCCGATCATATCGATTCAGACATTGGCCTCAAGCCGCTAGTTGACGGTCAATCTCCTTCATTCACGCCTCGTACACCGGTCCGCGACACGACCGACGCCCCACCGCAGGCCTCACCAGGGCCGGGCTCAGGCCAGTTCGGCCTCCACCGCCCGCCGTACGGCCGCAGCCGTGCCGCAGTCCCTTCGCCTCCTGCCGCGCGGCAACCACCACCTGCCGCGCCGCGTCGGTGAAACGCTCGAACATCGCTCAGCCTCCGTCCTGGTCGCCCTGGGCAGTGCGCTTCGCATACTTCTTGTGCACCGCCTGCCTGGTCACTCCGAGGCAGACCGCGATGTCCTGCCAGGACCAGCCCTGCGACCGGGCGTTGCCCACCTGCAGGGACTCCAGGCGGTCCGCCAGATCACGCAGGGCGCGCACCGCCCGGAGCCCCACGGCCGGGTCACGACTGCCCGCGGCGGCCGCGAGCTCTCCGCTCTCGCTCATGCCGTCAACTTTGGTTGACACCCTTGAAGATGTCAACCCTGGTTGACAACTGTGGAACTCACCCGACCCGCCGTGCCAACGCCTCCTCGAAGGTCCCCCGACCCACCGCCCGCTCCGGAGCCGTGAGCCCCCCCGCCCGCAGCGCCCGTCCCACCGCGCCCGGCACCCGCAGCGGCAGCAGCACCCGCCGCCGGCCCGCCGCCCGCAGGTACGCCTCGGCCAGCTCCCGGTACGACCGCGCCTGCGGCCCGCCCACCTCCGGCGCGAACCCGGCCGGCTCCTCCCCCACCAGCGGCGCGACGCACGCCGCCACCTCCCGGACGTCCACCGGCTGGATCCGGGTGCCGGTCACCACCGGGAACACCGGCAGCTTCGCGCTCACCCCGAAGGCCTTGAACAGCAGGTCGTGGAACTGTGTCGCCCGCAGCACCGTCCACCCCAGCCCCGACTCCCGCACCACCCGCTCACAGGCGAGCTTCACCTTGTAGTACGCGATCGGCACCCGGTCGATCCCCACGATCGACACGTACACCAGGTGCCGCACCCCGGCCTGCCGGGCCTCCGCCACCAGCCGCTCGACCCCGGCCACGTCCTGCTTCCCCTGCGTGGTCGCGCAGTCCACCACCGTCTCGACCCCGGCGACCGCCTCCGCGATCCCGGCCCCGGTCACCAGGTCCCCGACCACCCACTCGACCCCGTCACCCCCGCCGCGCGCCCGCCGGCTCAGCCCCCGCACCGCCACCCCGCGCGCGACCAGCAGCCGCACCACCTCCCGCCCCAGCGTCCCCGTCGCCCCGGTCACCAGCACCGTCCCCGTCACCACACCGCTCCTCTCGGGAAAAGCCGTCACCCCCTACGGACCGGACACCGCCCGCATCCGTGACATCGGCATCCCCGGGAACGCGAAAAAGCGGGGCGAGGACCGTGAAGTCCTCGCCCCGCTTCAGTGATTCACCTCACCGAGGTGAACACCGGGATCGTCAGCTGCAGCCGCTGGTGGAGCCGCAGCCCTCGCAGAGGTAGCAGCTGCCGGCGCGGCGCATCTTGGTGCCGCAGGAGAAGCAGAGCGGCGCGTCGGCGTTGAGGCCGAGCTGGATCTCCATCAGCTCCGTGGAGTTGTGGGCCTGCTTCGGAGCCGCCTTGGGCGCCTCGACGGCCGCGACCGGGGCCGACTTGGGGGCCACCGGGGCGGACTGGGCCAGCGACTCGGTGTCGATCTCCTCGGCCTCCAGCGGCTCGTAGGAGCCCGTCTCCAGGTGGCGCGTGCGCTCCTCGACGGAGTGGATGCCGAGCGCCGAGCGGGTCTCGAACGGCAGGAAGTCCAGCGCCAGGCGGCGGAAGATGTAGTCGACGATCGACTGGGCCATCCGCACGTCCGGGTCGTCGGTCAGACCGGCCGGCTCGAAGCGCATGTTGGTGAACTTCGAGACGTAGGTCTCCAGCGGCACGCCGTACTGCAGGCCGACCGAGACGGCGATGGAGAAGGCGTCCATCATGCCCGCGAGGGTCGAGCCCTGCTTGGACATCTTCAGGAAGACCTCGCCGAGGCCGTCGTCCGGGTAGGAGTTGGCGGTCATGTAGCCCTCGGCGCCACCGACCGTGAAGGAGGTGGTGATGCCCGGGCGGCCCTTGGGCAGGCGCTTGCGGACCGGGCGGTACTCGACGACCTTCTCGACCACGGCGGCCGGGGTCTCCTCGGACTTGGCCTCGGAGTCCTTCTTCTTGGCCGAGAGCGGCTGGCCGACCTTACAGTTGTCACGGTAGATGGCGAGCGCCTTGACGCCCATCTTCCACGCCTCGAAGTAGATCTCCTCGATCTCCTCGATGGTGGCGGTCTCCGGCATGTTCACCGTCTTGGAGATGGCGCCAGAGATCCACGGCTGGATCGCGGCCATCATCCGCACGTGGCCCATGGCCGAGATGACGCGCTCGCCCATCGCGCAGTCGAACACCTCGTAGTGCTCGCTCTTCAGGCCCGGCGCGTCCACCACGTTGCCGTGTTCGGCGATGTGAGCGACGATCGCCTCGATCTGCTCGTCCTGGTAGCCGAGGCGCTTGAGGGCGCGCGGGACGGTGCCGTTGACGATCTGCATCGAGCCGCCGCCGACGAGCTTCTTGAACTTGACCAGGGCGAGGTCGGGCTCGACGCCGGTGGTGTCGCAGTCCATCATCAGGCCGATGGTGCCGGTGGGGGCGAGCACCGAGGCCTGGGCGTTGCGGAAACCGTTCTGCGCACCGATGCGCAGCACGTCCTGCCAGGACTTGTTGGCCGCGAGCCAGACCGGGGCGTCCAGGTCGTCGAAGGAGACGGCGTCCAGCGAGGCGTCGGCGTGCTGCTTCATGACCTGCTGGTGGGCGGCCGCGTTGCGGGCGTAGCCGTCGTACGGGCCGACCGTGCCGGCGAGTTCGGCGCCGCGGCGGTAGGCGGTGCCGGTCATCAGCGAGGTGATGGCGCCGGCCAGGGCGCGGCCGCCCTCGCTGTCGTAGGCGTGGCCGGTGGCCATCAGCAGGGCGCCGAGGTTGGCGTAGCCGATGCCGAGCTGGCGGAAGGCGCGGGTGGTCTCGCCGATCTTCTCGGTCGGGAAGTCGGCGAAGCAGATGGAGATGTCCATCGCGGTGATGACCAGCTCGACGACCTTGGCGAAGGTCTGGGCGTCGAACGAGTCGTCGTCGCGCAGGAACTTCATCAGGTTCAGCGAGGCGAGGTTGCAGCTGGAGTTGTCCAGGTGCATGTACTCCGAGCACGGGTTGGAGGCGTTGATGCGGCCGGACTCGGGGCAGGTGTGCCAGCGGTTGATGGTGGTGTCGTACTGGATCCCGGGGTCGGCGCAGGCCCAGGCGGCCTCGGCCATCTTGCGGAACAGCTTCTTGGCGTCGACGGTCTCGATGACCTCGCCGGTCATCCGGGCGCGCAGGCCGAATTCGGTGCCGTTCTCGACGGCGGTCATGAATTCGTCGTTGACGCGGACCGAGTTGTTGGCGTTCTGGTACTGGACGGACGCGATGTCGTCGCCGCCGAGGTCCATGTCGAAGCCCGCGTCACGCAGGGCGCGGATCTTCTCCTCCTCCTTCACCTTGGTCTCGATGAAGGCCTCGACGTCCGGGTGGTCGACGTCCAGCACGACCATCTTGGCCGCGCGGCGGGTGGCGCCGCCGGACTTGATGGTGCCGGCCGAGGCGTCGGCGCCGCGCATGAAGGAGACCGGGCCGGAGGCGTTGCCGCCGGAGGAGAGCAGTTCCTTGGAGGAGCGGATGCGGGAGAGGTTGAGGCCGGCGCCGGAGCCGCCCTTGAAGATCATGCCCTCTTCCTTGTACCAGTCGAGGATCGACTCCATGGAGTCGTCGACGGACAGGATGAAGCAGGCGCTGACCTGCTGGGGCTGCTTGGTGCCGACGTTGAACCAGACCGGCGAGTTGAAGCTGAACACCTGGTGGAGGAGGGCATGGGTCAGCTCGTGCTCGAAGACGTCGGCGTCGTCCTTGGTGGCGAAGTAACCGTGCTTCTCGCCGGCCGCGCGGTAGGTGAGGACCACGCGGTCGATGATCTGCTTGAGGCTCCACTCGCGCTGCGGGGTGCCGACGGCGCCGCGGAAGTACTTGGACGTGACGATGTTGACGGCGTTGACCGACCAGAAGTCGGGGAACTCGACACCGCGCTGCTCGAAGTTGATCGAGCCGTCGCGCCAGTTGGTCATGACGACGTCCCGCCGCTCCCAGCGGACCTCGTCGTAGGGGTGCACGCCAGGGGTGGTGTAGATGCGCTCCATCCGGAGACCGCCCTTCGGGGCCTTGGCGCCCTTGGCCACGGCCTTCTCGGACTTCGACCCGCGTGCGGAACCGCTCGTGGTGTCTGTCACTTCTCGCTCCTCCTCCTGGGCAAACGCCCGAAGTGCCCCGAAAAATCCGGGCACCGCTGGTTCGTTCTTCCGGTGTGCGGGCAGGCGGAGACCTCGCCCGCTTACGCACGGTTTGTAGTGTTCTGTGCCCCGTTTTCGGGCACGCGTGGGCCCCGTGGGGCCATGTGGTGCTGACTGGAGGGCCCTCGTGGGGCCCGGCGCCACCTAGGGCGCGGTGGCGGGAACGGGCACGGGGGTGCCGTCCGCCTCGGGGACGGGCCGCTCGGCGCGGAGTTCCGCGATGGCGGCCTCGAAGTCTTCGAGTCCGTCGTACGCCTGGTACACGCTGGCGAAGCGCAGGTAGGCGACCACGTCGAGTTCCTTGAGCGGGCCGAGTATGGCCAGCCCGACGTCGTGGGTGGTCAGCTCGGCGTTGCCGCTGGCGCGCACGCACTCCTCGACCCGCTGGCCGAGCTGGGCGAGGGCGTCCTCGGTGACCGGGCGGCCCTGGCAGGCCTTGCGGACGCCGGTGATGACCTTCTGCCGGGAGAACGGCTCGGTGACGCCGCTGCGCTTGATGACCATGAGCGCGGCCGTCTCCACGGTGGTGAAACGGCGGCCACAGTCCGGGCACTGTCGACGACGGCGGATGCAGCTGCCGTCCTCGGTGGTCCGACTGTCGACAACGCGGCTGTCGGAGTGCCGGCAGAAGGGGCAGTGCACCTGGGGATCCCTCCCTGGCAGGACGTGCGGACTTGTCGAGTCTAAGCGATGCGCCCCCGGCTTCGGCAAGCTGATCATGCGGCGCGACCACTAGTACTGGGCACGGAGAGGACTCTAGCCACTACATGTAGGCCTCAGGGGGAAGTGACACCCCTGGCGTGTCGGCGCCGATTAGACTTCCGGAGTCGACATCCAGTCGAACATTTACTCGATGTACAACAAAGCCTTGATCGAGTCAGCCAACTCCCGAATAATTCACTCGAACGTGTGTTTGGCGCAACCTTTCGATAGGAGGTGCGTTGGGCTGGAAAAGGGAGAGGACAGCCGTCGAGAGGGGCCGCCGTGAACACCATCGAAACCAACACCATCCCGGTGCAGGAACACTCCCAGTTCAAGGTGGGGCAGCGCACCACGAATCAGCAGAGTGTGGACATCAGCATGGACCGTAGCGAAGACCACCGCCTCTCCGGCGCGGCCCTTTCCACCGTGAGCCGCGTTCCCGACCAGCCGATCGAACACTCCTCCGCCATGGACGAAACCCACCCCTCCCCCGCCCGCGCGATGCCCGGACGCCCCCCCGGCATCCGCACCGACGAGGCCGGCCTCACCGAGCGCCAGCGCCGGGTGATCGAGGTCATCCGCGACTCCGTCCAGCGCCGCGGCTACCCGCCGTCCATGCGCGAGATCGGCCAGGCCGTCGGCCTGTCCAGCACCTCCTCCGTGGCCCACCAGCTGATGGCCCTGGAGCGCAAGGGCTTCCTCCGCCGGGACCCGCACCGCCCGCGCGCCTACGAGGTCCGCGGCGTCGAGGTGGCCCGCCCCAACACCGCCGAGACGGCCGGTCGCCCGTCCACCTCCTACGTGCCGCTGGTCGGCCGGATCGCCGCCGGCGGTCCGATCCTGGCCGAGCAGACGGTCGAGGACGTCTTCCCGCTGCCCCGCCAGCTGGTCGGCGAGGGCGAGCTGTTCGCGCTCACCGTGCGCGGCGACTCGATGATCGAGGCGGCCATCTGCGACGGCGACTGGGTCACCGTGCGCCGCCAGCCGGTCGCCGAGAACGGCGACATCGTGGCCGCGATGATCGACGGCGAGGCCACGGTCAAGCGGCTCAAGCGCGAGGACGGCCGGATCTGGCTGATGCCGCACAACCCGGCGTACGAGCCGATCAACGGCGACAACGCGACCATCCTGGGCAAGGTCGTCGCGGTCCTGCGCCGCCTCTGAGGCGCTCCCGGGCCCGAAACGGGAAGGGGCTCCACCGCGTCAGCGGGGAGCCCCTCCGTCGTTGCGCGGGTGAACGCGGCGGCTGCCGCCCTCAGCCCCGCTTCACCACCGGCCGCACCGGCGCCGCCGAGGCGTCGATCGCCGCCAGCGAGCGGCGCACCTGGTTGCGGTCCGTGGTGTACCAGAACTCCGGCATCGAGGACCGGAAGAAGCTCCCGTACCGTTTGGTCTCCACCCGCGGGTCGAGCACCGCCACCACGCCCCGGTCGTCCGCCGCCCGCACCAGCCGACCGGCGCCCTGCGCCATCAGCAGCGCCGCGTGCGTCGCCGCGACCGCCATGAAGCCGTTCCCGCCGTGCTGTTCGACGTCCTTCTGGCGGGCGCTCATCAGCGGGTCGTCCGGTCGTGGGAACGGGATCCGGTCCATCACGACCAGTTGGCAGGCCGAACCGGGCACGTCCACGCCCTGCCAGAGCGAGAGGGTGCCGAACAGACAGGTGGTCGCGTCCGAGGCGAATTCGCGGATCAGCTCGCCCAGGGTGTCCTCCCCCTGGAGCAGGATCCGGTTGTCGAGCCGCTCCCGCAGCGCCTCCGCGGCCGTCTGGGCGCCGCGCATCGAGGAGAACAGGCCCAGCGTCCGGCCGCCGGCCGCGCCGATCAGCTCGGCCAACTCGTCCAGCATGTCCGGCCGTTCGGGGTCGCGCCCGGGGTCGGCGAGGTGCTTGGCGACGTACAGGATGCCCTGCTTGGGGTACTTGAACGGCGAGCCGACGTCGATGCCCCGCCAGTACGGGACGACATCCTCCCCGAAGCCGGACTCCGGATTGTCGCCGGGCGTGCGCTGGTCCGGCAGTCGGGTCTCCTTGGGCAGGCCGAGCGAGCCGGCCACGCCGTTGAAGTCCCCGCCGAGCTTGAGCGTGGCCGAGGTGAGGACGACCGAGCGCTCCTTGTACAGCCCCTCGCGCAGCAGTCCGGAGACGCTGAGCGGGGCCACCCGCAGCGAGGCGGTGCCCAGCCCGTAGCGGTCGCTGCGCTCGATCCAGACCACGTCGTACTCGGAGTCCTCCAGCAGCCGGTCGGCGGTCTCGTGCAGCGTCTCGGCCGAGGCCATCGCCTGCTTGCGGACCGCGTCCTCGTCGCTGAGCCCCTTGTCCCGGGTCTCACCGAGCGAGGTGATCACCTGCCGGGCGGCGTCCCGGATCGCGGTGACCGCGTACGCCAGGTACTCGGGCAGCTCCTCGACCCGGCCGGGCTGGGCGGTCTCCATCAGGCCGTGGTAGTTCTCGGCGGCGGCCTGCAGCGCGTCCACGGCCTTCTCGTTGGCCAGTCGGGCCGCCCGCTTCACCGCCCGGTTGACCGCGCCGACGGTCAGCTCGGCGGTGGCCGCGCCGGTGACCCGGTTGACCAGCTCGTGCGCCTCGTCCACGATCAGCAGCCCGTGCTCGGGCAGCACCGGCGCGCCCTCGATCGCGTCGATCGCGAGCATCGCGTGGTTGGTCACCACGACGTCCGCCAGCTTGGCCCGCTCCCGCGCCTTCTCGGCGAAGCACTCCTGCCCGTACGCGCAGCGGGTCGCGCCCAGGCACTCCTTGGAGGTGACCGACAGCTGGGCCCAGGCCTTGTCCGAGACGCCGGGGCTGAGGTCGTCGCGGTCCCCGGTCTCGGTCTCGTCCGCCCACTCCCGCAGCCGCAGCACCTCCTGCCCGAGCTTGCCGGTGGGCCCGCCGAGCGCGTCCACCGGGTCGAACAGGCCCTCGCCCTCGTCGCTCGGGGTGCCCTCGTTGGCCCGGTGCAGGCACAGGTAGTTGGAGCGGCCCTTGAGCATCGCGAACAGCGGGCGGCGGCGCAGCACCGGGTGCAGCGCGTCGACCGTGCGCGGCAAGTCCCGTTCCACCAGCTGGCGTTGCAGCGCCAGGGTGGCGGTGGCGACCACCACGCGGTCCCCGTGGGCGAGCGCCGGCACCAGGTAGGCCAGGGACTTCCCGGTGCCGGTGCCGGCCTGGACGAGCAGGTGCTCGCTGTGGTCGACGGCGTCGGCGACGGCCTCGGCCATCCGCATCTGGCCGGGGCGCTCCACGCCGCCGACGGCCGCCACCGCGGCGTGCAGCAGTTCGGGGATCCGCGAGCGCGGGACGGCGACGGCTTCCTCGGCCTCGTCGCCGAGGTCCGTCGCGGGCAGGGGTTCGGAGTCGTTCGTCATGGCCCTTCCACCCTACGGGGCGGGGGTGACAATCCGGTCCCATCCAGCCGGAAGGCGCACGTCCACGGCGACCAGCGCGTTCGGCACCGTCCCGTGCCGGGCCGCGTGCGGGCGGTGCGGGCGGTCCTGGTAGCCGTCCAGCAGCAGCCGGTTGCGATTGAGGCAGAGCCGGGTGATCCGGGCCTGGAACAGGTCGAACAGCTCGAAGCGCTCGCGCAACTCGGGGAAGCGGGCCTGGTAACGGTGGATCTCGGCGCGCAGCAGGGCCCAGAACTCGGTCTCGGGCAGTCCGGCCTGCGCCTCCAGCAGCGGGGCGAGGTAGCGGAAGACGCCGACGAACAGCCCGGAGTGGATGAACTGGCAGAGCCCCTGCGGGCTGTCCCGCAACAGCACGTCGGCGACCTCGGCGGGCAGGTCGCGCAGCTCGGGCAGGTCCTGGTCGCTGAGGTTGACGTCGTCGACGAAGTCCTTGACCGCGAGCCGGGTCGGGGTGTCGCGGTCGTCGAAGACCACGATGGCGTTCTCGCCGTGCGGGGAGAAGACCAGCCCGTAGCGGTAGAGGAAGTGCAGCAGCGGCGGCAGCATCGCGGCGAACAGCCGGCCGGTCCACTCGGCGGGGGTGAGGCCGGAGCGGGCGATCAGCTCGGCGGCCAGCGCCCGCCCGTCCGAGCCGGTCTGCAGCAGCGCGGCCAGGGTGCGGGCGCGCTCGTCCTCGGCGAGGAAGGGGCCTAGCGGTTCGCGCCAGATCGCGCCGAGCAGCTCCTTGTACTGGTACGGCGATTCGGGCATCTCCCGGTAGACCGGGTGGTCGACGGTGACGGAGGCGATCTCGCCGAGCAGGATCACCCGGCACTCGTCCCGCAGGTACGGGTCGGTGTCGCGCAGCCCGTGCAGCCAGGCGGTGACGGCGGGCGCGGCGAGGGTGCGCTCGACCGGCAGGCCGCGCCAGACCAGGGTGTTGAGGATGGACAGCGGCAGCTTGACGGTGCAGCGCTCGGGGTGGGCGGTGTTGAAGAAGGAGCGGATGGACTGCTGGGGCAGCCGTGGGTCGCCGTCGGAGGGCAGCGGGACGATCTCGCCGGAGGCGATCCAGGGCGCGAACAGCGGCAGGACCGTTTCGTCCCACTGCCAGGGGTGGACGGGCAGCAGCAGGTAGTCGTCGGCGTCCGGGCCGAGCGGGGCGCGCAGCGCGTCCGGGTCGTCCAGCTCGCGGGCGTACAGCTGCTCGGGCTGTTCCAGGCCGGGCACGCCGCGGTACTGGGCGAGCCGGCGGTGGACGGCGATCCAGGGCAGCGGGCGCGGGCTGCGGGCCTCCGGGGCCCAGCGGGCGGTGTCGGCGCCGGAGAAGCCGATCCGGCCCTTGTTGGGGACGATCCACGGGTGGCCGCCCTGCCGTCCCTCCAGCGCCGGGTGGTCGAGCTCGGCGAGTTCGGCGGCGGTGAGCGCGGTGGCGAGCTGGCGGACGTCGGCGGTCAGGGTGGCGGAGAGTTCACGGATCAGGTGGGCGGTGGTCTCGCCGCGCATCCCGAGGGTCTGCCGGGCGTACGGGAGGAAGCGCAGCGGGTCCAGGCCGTCCGGGCACGAGCAGCGGATGGACTCCGGGTCGACCTGCCAGCTGCCGTAGGCGCCGCGGCGGGCGGTGAAGCGGTACTCGGCCTCGGGCAGCTTCAGCAGGTAGTCGCCGTCGAGGGCCCCGGGGACGGGCGTGAGCAGCTCCTCGTAGGCGAACTCGCCGAACATCTTGGCCAGCAGGGCGCGGCCGGCCCGCTGCCAGTGCCCGGCGGTGAGGTGCGGGGGCAGGTAGAGCGGCGGTTCAGCGGCCGACGGTTGCGGCACGGGTCAGCTCCTGGGGACGGGGGACGACGGGGGTGGGCTGTGCGGCGCGACCGGCGGGGGCGGGCGGCGCGAAGCCGGTCCAGGCGGTGCGGTCGGGCAGTCGGTGGACGGTGCGGCCGGTGACGGCGTTGAGGATGACGGCGGCCCGGTGGGCGCCGAGGCCCAGGTCGGGGGTGCCGACGCCGTGGGTGTGCAGTTCGGCGTTCTGGACGTAGAGGCCGCCGGTGAGCTCGGGCCGGGTGGCGACCCGGTGGTCGAGGTCGACCCGGTAGCGCCCGGTCCCGTCCCAGTCGATCAGGTGGGCGAGCGGTTCGAGCGCGGCCGGACGGGCGGCGCGGTAGCCGGTGGCGAGCACCACGGCGTCGGTGCGCAGCAGGTGCTCGGTGCCGGAGTCGGTGTGCCGGCAGTGCAGTTCGAGGCCCCCGCAGGAGCCGGGGCGGGCGTCGGTGACGGCGGTGCCGGGGGTGATCTCGACCGGGGCGGCGTCGATCGGGCGGCCGATGGTGCGCTCGTAGAGGTGGTCGTGGATCTCGGCGAGGGTCTCGGCGCTGGCGGCCTTGTGCAGCTGCCACTGGGCGGCGACCAGGGCGTCCCGGACGGGCCCGGGCAGGCCGTGGAAGTAGCGGGTGTAGTCGGGGGTGAAGTGCTCCAGGCCGAGCTTGGAGTACTCCATGGGGGCGAGCGCCCGGGTGCGGGTGAGCCAGCGCAGCCGGACGCTGTCGTCCTCGTGGCGGCGGAGCAGGTCGAGGAAGACCTCGGCGCCGGACTGCCCGCTGCCGACCACGGTGATGTCCCGGGCGCGGGCCAGGTCGGCGCGGCGGTCGAGGTACTCGGCGGAGTGGAAGGCCGTCGGGTGGCCGGCCAGCCCTGCGAAGGCCTCGGGCAGTACGGGCCGGGTGCCGACGCCGAGCGCGAGGTTGCGGGCCCGTACGGCGGAGCGCCGGCCGGTCGCGGTGTCGGTCAACTCGACCCGGTAGTGGGGATCCTCCCAGTGCAGCGCGGTGACCTCGGTGCCGAAGCGGCAGTTGGGCAGCCGCTCGGCGGCCCAGCGGCAGTAGTGGTCGTACTCGCGGCGGGGCAGCTGGAAGCGCTCGGCGAAGTAGAACGGGAACAGCCGGTCCTGGGCGCGCAGGTAGTTGAGGAAGGACCACGGGTTGGTCGGGTCGACCAGGGAGACCAGGTCGGCGAGGAAGGGCACCTGCATCCGGGCCCCGTCCACCAGCATCCCGTGGTGCCAGCGGAACTCCGGGCGCTGGTCGCAGAAGAGCGTGCGCAGGCCGGGTACGGGTTCGGCGAGTGCGGCGAGCGAGAGGTTGAACGGGCCGATGCCGACGCCGAGCAGGTCGTAGGGCGGGGGTGTCGAGGTGTCCACAGGGGTGTCCTAGGCGGGAGTCGAGTCTCGTTCGCGGACCATCAGGGCGGCGCGCTTGTCGGGCAGGTGGAGTTCGGCGGTGGCCCGGAATCCGGCCCGCTCGAAGGCCCGGACCGAGCGCCGGTTGCGGATGTCCGGTTCGGCCACCACTCGTTCGCACCGTGGTCGTTGCCGGAGGACCAGGTCGGCGAGGGCGGCCAGCAGGTGACCGCCCAGGCCCCGGCCGCGGCTGGCGGCGGGGCCGAGCAGCAGGTGCACGCCGGTGTCGTGCGGCCGGGCCGGGTAGTGCCCGGCGAGCGGGTCGAGGTCGGCGCGGTAGAGCTCCCAGTAGCTCATCGGCGCGCCGTCGAGCAGGCCCAGGCAGGGCACGCTGCGTCCGTCGCCGTCGAGTTGGGCCCGGATGTGCCGCTCGGTGACGGCGGGCGGCCCGGCGAGCTGCCAGAACTCGTCGACCTCGGGGTCGTTCATCCAGCCGGCGAGCAGTTCCAGGTCGGCGGGCAGCCGGACCGGGCTGAGCCGGAACCCGCCGGCCGGGGTGGGGACTTCGCCCCACCCGGGCAGGTCGTGGAACATCAGGCGCCCGCCACCGGGTTGGGGATGTCCACGTACACGGACTGGGTGGCGACCGGCCCGACCAGTTCGTCCAGGCCGTTGATCCGGGTGAGCAGGTTGGCCTTGCAGGGCAGGGTGGGCGCGTCCAGCAGCAGCGCGGGCAGTGCCGAGCCGGTGGCGGTCGCCTGCGGGCCGGCCAGGAACCGGCGCAGCGCGGCCAGCAGCACCGTCTCGTCGGCCAGGCCCTGGGAGCCGAGGGCGCCGATCAGGCCGAGGACGTGGTTGATGCCGAGGTAGTAGGCGAAGTGGTGATCGATCACCGGGTCCGGCAGGAAGGTGTCGCTCTGCGTGCCGAGCCCGGGCAGCCGGGTGGTGAGCCGCTCGGCGGCGCTCTCCCGGTAGTAGTAGCCCTGGTTGTCGCGGTAGCGGCCGCCGCAGGGCCAGCCCTCGGCGTCCAGCAGCACAATGCTGTTCTGCTGGTGCGCCTCCAGGGCGATGCCGCCCCGGCCGTCCAGCCACAGGACGGGCAGCACGACGGCGTCCAGGTAGCGCAGGAACCATTCGGCGGCCACCGTGCGCAGCGGGCGGCCGGTGCGGGCGGCGAGCGAGCGCAGGGTGTCGCCGAGCCGGGACGGCACGGTGGCGCCGGTGCCGAGCGGCTGTTCGGCGACCAGGCCGGCCACGCACAGCGCCCGGTCGGTGGGCGCGAAGGGCTGGGCGCGCAGCACGGTGTCCAGGCCGCCGGGGTCGCCGAGGTCGGGGTGGTCGACGCCGATCCAGGCCGGGTCGCGGACGATGTCGAAGCCGGGGTGGGCGGCGCGCCACTCGGCGGCCAGCCCGCTTTCCAGCAGCCGGTGCATCTCCAGGCCGCGGTGCAGCTCCTTGCGCAGGTTCTCCCGGCGGGAGTTGGTGATCCGCAGGCCGAGCGAGAGCTTGAGCATCCACGGCGTGCCGGGGCGGTAGACGGTGCGCACCGAGGAGGTGGGGTGCCAGGGCTCGCCGGCCGGGCCGAGGTCGTGCAGCAGCCCGTCGGCGAGGAGGGCCGCGACGGCCGGGCGGTGGGCGAGTTCGCGGGCCTGCCAGGGGTGCAGCGGCAGGGCGGCGGTGCCGGACGGCAGGGCGGCACGGCCGCCGAGGAGGGCGGCGGTGAGCCGGTCGGCGCTGTCGGCGACGGCGGAGCCGGCCGCGAGCAGTTCGCGCTCGACCGCGTACCAGTGCAGCTGGAAGGAGCCGTGCAGTTCGGGCGAGTAGGCGGCGCTCTGGGCCGGGCCGAGGCCGTCGCGGCTCTTCGGGGTGGGGTGCAGCGGGTGGCCGAGCAGCAGGGACTGTTCGGCGGCGAGGAAGTGCGAGCGCTCCGGCCCGCCGGGTTCGGCGGCGGTACGGCGGTGGGCGAGGATCTCGGCGGTGCGCACCACCGAGTCGGCCACCCGGGCGGCGAGGTCGGCGACCTGCCCGGGGTCGGGTCGTTCGGCGGCCGCGGCGGCGAGCAGCGCGGCGGCGGTGACGGCGTCCACCGGGGCCTCGGCGGTCCCCTCCCCGGCCGAGAGCGTGGCCGGGCCGAACCGGTGCCAGCCGCCGGGCGACCAGTAGCGGACCGGCGCGGTGAGCCGGGCGGCGCCGCCGAGGACGTCGATCCGCAGCCGCCCGTCCGGGCCGGGCCGGGCGTCGGTCTCCCGCGTCCAGCAGCGCAGCAGGCCCTCCAGGGCGGCCTGTTCGGCGGCGACGGCGGGATCCGGGTGCAGCAGCGGGTCGGGCCCGAGGGGCTGGTCCATGAACAGCGGCGATTCGGGCGGGGCTCCGGTGAGGGCGGTGCTCAAGGCTGCTCCTTGGTGCGCGTGGGGGTGCGGACGCGCGCTGGTGGTGGAGAGGATCGGCGGGCGCTCGCACCGTCGCGTCAGGTAAGGGTTACCTATCCCTGACGGGTGATCACAAGGACGGCTCACTCGTCCGAGTGAAGATCGAGGATTGTCCACCCCGGGGGCGGAAGGCCTTGCTGCACCGAAGAGCCGCCTGGTCGCGCGTCACGGATCGGTGACCTCCGGCCGGCCCCGCAACCCTGGGGGCGGCCACGGCCGTCCTGTACGGCGATGGAAGACTCCAGAGCGGTGAGCCGCCACACCGAAGTACGACCGAGCACAGGGGGAAGCGCACTGATGCCATCGATCCACCGGTCAGCCCTGGCCGCCGCCCTGGTCACCGGAACGCTGCTCGCCGCGAGCGCCTGCGGACCGGACGGCCCGGCCGGCGACGGCGGGAAGACCGCCGCGCCGCCACCCGGTGTCACCGCGGCGAGCGGCGCGGCCGCCCCGGGCGGCGGCGCCATCGGCGGGATCACCCTGCCCTCCGGCCTGCCGACCAGCCTGCTGGACGGCCTGCCGAAGAGCTGGGACGACCTGAAGAAGTGGAAGTTCGACGACTGGGACAAGTGGGCGTCCAAGCACGTCTTCAACAACCCGGTGGTGAAGGACTTCTGGGACCCGGACAAGATGGGCGACGCCAAGCCGGCCGACCCGGCCCCGCCCACCGCCAAGCCGGCCCCCGCCACCCCCAAGCCCTCCACCGACGACGGCGTGACCGACCCGGAGCCCCCGGTGGTCAAGGCCGTGCAGGTGCCCCGCCCGTACCTCAAGCAGCCCTCCGGCAAGGTGTTCTTCTCCGCCCAGGGCGGCCGGGGCAACTGCTCGGCCACGGTGGTCGCCGACCCGCAGCACCCGGGCAAGAGCAACCTGGTCTGGACGGCCGCCCACTGCGTGCACGAGGGCAAGGGCGGCAACTTCTACAAGGACCTGGTCTTCGTTCCCGCCTACAACAACTCCGGTGCCTCCAGCGGCGGCAAGAAGGCCCCGCTGTCCGAGCTGGCCCCGCTCGGCACCTGGTGGGCCGACCAGGTCACCACCTCGCCGCAGTGGATGGTCGAGGGCGGCCAGACCGGTGACGCCGCCAACCAGTACGACTTCGCCGTGATGCGCGTGCACAACCAGAACGACACCGGCAAGTCCCTTGAGGAGACGGTCGGTTCGGCCGTCCCGGTGTGGTTCGACGCGCCCCGCGACCAGCTCAAGGTCTCGGCCGTCGGCTACCCGCTGGTCAAGCCGTTCGACGGCCAGGAGCTCTACAAGTGCGACGGCGGCAAGCCGACCCGGCTGTCCTTCGACGCCAAGCGCCCGACGATGCTGACCATCGGCTGCGACATGACCCAGGGCGCCAGCGGCGGCGGCTGGTTCGCCACCATGCCGGACGGGAGGACCGCCCTGGTCAGCAACACCTCGATCGGCACCCAGGAGCACACCTCGCTGAGCGGCCCGTACCTGGAGTCGGTCGCCAAGCAGGCCCTGGACTGGATCTCCAGGAAGCAGTGACCGGTACCACCACGGGGGACGAACCAGCGTGCGCACGATCAGCAGCAGTGGGCGCCGGGCCGCGACGGCCGGCGCCGCGCTGCTCGCCGCCCTGACGATCACCGCGGCCGCCTGCGGGCCGGACGGCCCCACCCCGGCCACGCCGCCCGGCGCGCTGCCCAAGGCCGCACCGACCAGCCTGGGCGACCTGAGCGGCTGGAAGCTGGAGGACTGGGCCCGGTACGTGACCGACAGCGGCTTCGCCAACCCGGTGGCCCCGGGCTACTGGTCGCCCTCCCGGATGGAGGCCGCCAAGGCCAGGCCCACCCCGGAGTACGCGCTGACCGCCACCGCGCCGAGCACCGTCCAGCGCGACGCCCCGCCGGCCGCCGTCCAGGCCAGGCCGCAGCAGCACCCGTACGGCCCGGACTCCGCCGTGGTCGGCAAGCTGCTGATGACCACGCCCCAGGGCGACGCGGTCTGCTCCGGCACGGTGGTCTCCGACCCGGTCAACCCGGGCCGCAGCAACCTGGTCTACACCGCCGCGCACTGCCTGACCGACGGCAAGGGCAGCGCCTGGGTGAGGAACCTGGTCTTCGTGCCCGGCTTCAACCGGGACGGCCGGGCGAGCCGCGGCAAGCCGTACGGCGACCAGCAGGCCGCCCCGTACGGCCGGTGGGCGGCGGTGCGCGCGCTGGTGTCGCCGACCTGGCTGCAGGAGGGCGGCGTCGGAGCCCACAGCCAGTACGACTACGCGATCGTCCGGGTGCGCGGCGAGTCGGACCCCGGTCCGTCCCTGGAGGAGACGGTCGGCGGTTCCGTCCCGGTCTGGTTCAACGCCCCGCGCGAGCAGGTCGGCTCCGCCGTCGCGTACGGCTACCCGGTCGAGCGGCCCTTCGACGGCATGGAGCTGAACCGCTGCGACTCCCCCGCCGCGCCGGGCGCGCTCTCCTTCGACCGCCGCCGCCCGCCGATGTACGTGATCGGCTGCACCATGACGGGCGGGGCGGGCGGCGGCGGCTGGTTCATCACCAAGGACGGCAAGCCCAACCTGGTCAGCGTCAGCGCGATCGGCAACCGCAACCCGGCCGGGTACCTGGCCGGGCCGTCGCTGCAGGACCAGGCGAAGCAGGCCTTCGACTACTTCACCAAGAACGTGAGGTAACGCGCCCCGGGAAACACGGAGGGCCCCGGACGTGACCGTCCGAGGCCCTCCGACGGAACCGGTCAGCCCTGCAGGGCCACCGCGAAGTGCTCCAGCTCCGCGGCCAGCTCGGCCGGCACCTTGGCGTGCAGCAGCGTGCCCTCGCCGGTGTGCTCGGTGGCGAGCAGCTCGCCCTCCTTGTGCACCCGGGAGACCAGGGCGCCCTGGGTGTAGGGCACCAGGGCCCGCACCTCGACGGCCGGGCGCGGCAGCTCGTCGTCGATGAGCTTCAGCAGCTCGTCGATGCCCGCGCCGCTGCGGGCCGACACCACGATGGCGTGCGGCTCGCGGCGCAGCAGGCGCTGCAGCACGTGCGGGTCGGCGGCGTCCGCCTTGTTGATCACCACGATCTCCGGCACGTTCTGTGCCTCGACCGAGACGATGACCTCGCGGACGGCGGCCAGCTGCGTCTCCGGCTCGGGGTGCGAGCCGTCGACCACGTGCAGGATGAGGTCCGCGTCGGCGACCTCCTCCATGGTCGAGCGGAAGGCCTCGACCAGGTGGTGCGGCAGGTGCCGGACGAAGCCGACGGTGTCGGCCAGGGTGTAGAGCCGCCCGCTCGGGGTCTGGGCCCGGCGCACGGTCGGGTCCAGGGTGGCGAACAGCGCGTTCTCCACCAGCACGCCCGCGCCGGTGAGCCGGTTGAGCAGGGACGACTTGCCGGCGTTGGTGTACCCGGCGATGGCCACGGACGGCACCTGGTGGCGCTTGCGCTCCTGGCGCTTGGTGTCGCGGCCCTTCTTCATGTCGGCGATCTCCCTGCGGAGCTTCGCCATCTTCTCGCGGATCCGACGACGGTCGGTCTCGATCTTGGTCTCACCGGGACCACGGGTGGCCATGCCGCCGCCCGAGGAGCCGGAGCCACCGCCACCCATCTGCCGGGACAGCGACTGACCCCAGCCGCGCAGGCGCGGCAGCATGTACTGCATCTGCGCGAGCGAGACCTGCGCCTTGCCCTCCCGGGACTTGGCGTGCTGGGCGAAGATGTCCAGGATCAGGGCCGTCCGGTCGACGACCTTGACCTTGACCACGTCCTCCAGGTGGATCAGCTGGCCGGGGGTGAGCTCACCGTCGCAGACCACGGTGTCGGCGCCGCTGGAGGCGACGATGTCCCGCAGCTCCTGCGCCTTGCCGGAGCCGATGTAGGTGGCCGCGTCGGGCTTGTCACGCCGCTGGATGACGCCGTCCAGCACCTCGGAGCCGGCCGTCTCGGCGAGCGCGGCGAGCTCGGCCATCGAGTTCTCCGCCTCCTCCAGCGTGCCGTCGGTCCAGACACCGACCAGCACCACGCGCTCCAGGCGCAGCTGGCGGTACTCGACCTCGGTGACGTCTTCGAGTTCGGTGGAGAGGCCGGCGACCCGGCGCAGGGCCGCACGCTCGCTGCGGTCGTACTGGTCGCCGTCGTAGCTGTGGCCGAGGTCCTCGTCGATGGCCGCGAGGTCCTCGTCCATGAGGGCTTCCGCCCGCAGACCGCCGATGCGGCGCGGGGCGTCGGCGTGGTCGCGGGTGTCGAACGTGGAGGTCATTCTGTCCTTTGGTCGCTGTGAGGCTGCGGTGCGGACCCTCGGCTGTCACCGGGGCCCCTGTGCCCTGTGAACGCCGTGGACCGGTCGTGAATTCCCCACGATGTTCGCACGCCCGGCGCGGGCCGGTCACCCCCATTTCCCGCGGAGTGCCGGGGCCGGGCCCCTTCCGGGGCGTGCGGGCGGCTCACGTCGTACACCCCGGAGACCTTGAGCATCGCCCGCATCAGCGCCGGCAGCGTGCCCGGCTCCGGCAGTTCGACGGTGTAGGTGTGCCGCACCCGCAGTTCCTGCGGCGGCTCGACCTCGGCCGAGACGATGCCGACGCCCTCGCCCGAGATCGCCGCGGTGAGGTCGGCGAGCAGCCGGGGCCGGTTCAGCGCCTCGGCCAGCAGGGTGACCCGGTGCCCGGCCGCCGGGGCGCCCTCGGACCGCCAGCGGACCTCCAGCTCGGCGCGGCCGTCCGCGCGCAGCCGCTGCCCGGCGGGGCAGCTGGTGCGGTGCACGGCCACCGCGCCGCCGCGAATCGGGTAGCCGGCCACCTCGTCCGGCGGGACGGGCGTGCAGCAGCGGGCCAGCCGCACCGGCGCGCCGGGCCGCCCGGCCACCGTGACCGGGGCGGCCCGGCGCTCGCCGGCCCGGTGCGCGGGCGGAGCGGGCTGGCCGCCCGCCGGGCCGGTGCGCACCACCGGCAGCCGGGCCGGGTGGTCGGCCAGCCAGCGCTCGATGGCCAGCCGGGCGGCGGGGGTGCGGGCGTGCGCCAGCCACTCCGGCGAGGGGCCGGACGGCTGGCTGCCACCCGCCGGGAGGTTCTCGGTGAGCACCGCGAGCACGTCCCCGTCCTGCAGGACGGTGGACAGCGCGGTGAGCCGGCCGTTGACCCGGGCGCCGATACATCGGTGGCCGGTCTCCTCGCCGAGCAGGTAGGCCGCGTCCACACAGCTGGCCCCGGCCCTCAGCTGAAGCGTTTCGCCGCTCTCCGTCACCACGGTGATCTCACGGTCGCCGGCCAGGTCGGCGGTGAGCGCGGACCAGAAGGCGTCCGGGTCGGGCGTCTCCTGCTGCCACTCCAGCAGCCGGCTGAGCCAACCGGGCCGGGCCGGGTCGGTGCGGTCCAGCTCGTCGGCGTCCTGGGCGGTGCCGGCCGGGGTCGGGTCGCCGAGCGCGACCACCCCGGTCTCGGCCACCTCGTGCATCCGCCGGGTCCGGACCAGCACCTCGACCACCGCACGGCCCTCCAGCGCCACGGCGGTGTGCAGCGACTGGTAGAGGTTGAACTTGGGGGCGGCCACGAAGTCCTTGAACTCCCCGGGCAGCGGCGTCCAGCAGGTGTGCAGCTCGCCGAGCACGGCGTAGCAGTCGGCGTTCTCCTCGACCACCACCAGCAGCCGCCCGAAGTCGGCCGGCTGCGGCCCCTGCGGCCGCCCGTCCGGCCCGGGCGCGGCGGCCCGCTCCAGCAGCACCCGGTGCAGCGAGACGCAGTGCCGGGGCCGGACGGTCACGTCGGCGGCGACCCCGGTCTCGGCCAGCTGCCGGGCCAGCTGCCGGGCGAACGGCTCCAGCAGGGTGTCCGACTCGGTCTCGTGACCGGCCATCAGGGCGCGGGTGCGAGCGTGCTCCTCGGGGTGCAGGGTGGCGAAGACGATGTCCTCCAGCTCCGCCTTGAGCACCTGGATGCCGAGCCGTTCGGCCAGCGGGATGAGCACGTCCCGGGTGACCTTGGCGATCCGCACCTGGCTGGCCGGCTTCATGTGCCGGATGGTGCGCATGTTGTGCAGCCGGTCGGCGAGCTTGATCACCATCACCCGGACGTCGTCCCCGGTGGCGACCAGCATCTTGCGGAAGGTCTCGGCCTCGGCGGCGGCGCCGAAGTCGACCTTCTCCAGTTTCGTCACCCCGTCGACCAGGTAGGCGACTTCGGGCCCGAACCCGGCACCCACCTGGTCGAGCGTCAGATCGGTGTCCTCGACGGTGTCGTGGAGCAGCGAGGCGACCAGGGTGGTGGTCCCGGCGCCGAGTTGGGCCAGGATCATGGTGACGGCCAGCGGGTGGGTGATGTACGGCTCGCCGCTCTTGCGCTTCTGGCCGCGGTGGCTGGCCTCGGCCAGCCGGTACGCCCGGGCGAGCAGCCCGAGGTCGGCCTGCGGGTGATGTCGGCGGTGGACCCGGACGAGCGGTTCGAGGGCGTCCGGCACGGGCGGGCGGCCGGTGGCCAGTAACGCGGCCCGCCCGGCCCGGCCCAGGGCGGCCCGGCCGAGTTCTCCCAGGGGCCGCCTGGCCCCGGCCTGCCGTGCGGTCGTCGGCTGCCCCGCGAGGGACTGCCCGGCTTCGATGGTCATCGGCGCACCTCCGGCAACGGTCGCCGGGCGCTGCCCCTCCCGAGGGAGGGTGATCTTGCCACCCCTCCCAGGGGGATCGACCCGGTGGTCCATGCTACCGAGCAGAGCACGTTCTGCGATGCCGTGATTCCCGTCCGCGACCGGTATCACCCGATCGGGGGGATTCGTCGCCGTACGAAATGGGCAAACCGGGCCCTCAGCCGCGGCGCAGCGACTCCCACCAGCGCGCGTCGACCCGTCCCTCGGCCACGATCACCGCCGGTCCGGCCATCTCCACCCGGCCGTCCGGGTGCTCGGTGATGACCAGTCGGCCGCCCAGCACGTCCACGGTGTACGAGACCGCCTCGCCGGTGGTCGCGGGGTCCAGGCCGTCCCGGCGGATCGCCGCCACGGCGACGGCGCAGGCGCCGGTGCCGCAGGAGCGGGTCTCGCCGGAGCCGCGCTCGTGCACCCGCATCGCGACGTGCCGCGGGCCGCGGTCCACCACGAACTCGACGTTCACGCCCTCCGGGTAGACGCCCTCGGGGCTGGTCAACGGCGCGGTGCGCAGCTCGCCGGCGTGGTCCAGGCTCTCGACGAAGGCCACCGCGTGCGGGTTGCCCATGTTGACGTTCAGGGCGGGCCAGCGCCGGTCGCCGACCGCGACCTCGATGCCGTCCGGTCCGGGCAGCCGGGCGCGGCCCATGCCGATGGTGACGTCCCCGGGGGTGCCGTCCCCGGCGTCCTCGGCGACCTTCGCGGTGAGCACCCCGGAGCGGGTGGCGATCGCCTGCTCGCCGGGCTCGGCCAGGCCGGCCTCGACCAGGAAGCGGGCGAAGACCCGCAGGCCGTTGCCGCACATCTCGGCGATGCTGCCGTCGGAGTTGCGGTAGTCCATGAACCACTCGGCCCGGTCGGCCAGGTGGGCGGCGGCCGGTTCGGCGGCGGCGCGCACCACGCGCAGCAGTCCGTCCGCGCCGATGCCGGCCCGTCGGTCGCACAGCGCGGCGACGGCCTCCGGGCCGATCTCCAGCACGCCGTCCGGGTCCGGCACGATCACGAAGTCGTTCTGGGTGCCGTGCCCCTTGAAGAAGGGGAGACCGGCCTGCTGGGGAGAGGATGCGCTCACCCCTCCGATGGTACTGATTGTCGCCCGCTCGCCTCCGGGCGCTCCTGCCCTTCGGCTCGCGCGGGAAAGGGCGCGCGGCCCGCTCAGCGGCCCGCTCAGCGCAGGTGGGCGACCCGCCAGACCGCGAGCGCGCAGGCGGCCAGCGCGATCAGGGTGTAGACCACGATCGCCTTCCAGCCGGCTCGCTTCCCGGAGCCCCGGCGCGGCAGTCCCGGCCACTTGTATCCGGCGTGCCGGGCGGCCATCGCTCCCCAGCCGACCGAGGCGGCGGTGAACAGCAGCCCGAGCATCCCGACCATGGTGGCGCGCGCGCCGGCCGAGCCGAAGGCGAGCGGGAAGGCGAACATCAGCGAGCCGAGGGTGCCCAGCAGGGCGATCGGCAGGGTCTGCCACCAGCGCAGCCGGCGCAGCGGCCGGATCTCCCGCTCGCGCACCGCGGCGTCCGGCGGGGTGCGGGTGTCCAGCGCGGGCACCGCGGCCGCGTACGAGGTCGGCGCTCCCAGGCCGGTCAGCACCGGAAGGTCCCCCATCGTCGACTCGTCGAACTCCTCGGCCGGTGCGGTGACACTCCCGCCCTGACCGGGTTCGGGGCCGGTACCCGTCGACACACGGCCTCCCCTGACAGTTCGACACGAGCGGACTCGCGGCCGGGCACGGTCGGCCCGCACGGGCCGACCCCTATGGCATCGATGATGGCATGTCCAGAGGGGCCGTTCGGGACGTGACCGGGGTCCTCGGGTGATCCGTGGCCATCACGTGATCGGGCCGTGACCCCCGGTTCGTCCTGCACGGTCACCTGCGCGCGCAGGTGCACCGCCGAATTGGCCAAAACCACTCCTACGCGGCCGGAACTCCCTGACGTCCGATCAGTTCGAGGGATCGTTCCAGCAACTCGACCGGGTCGGTGCCGGCCGGGCGGGAGAGCCAGTGGATCCGGTCGTCCCGGCGGAACCAGGACTCCTGACGGCGGGCGAAGCGCTTGGTGGCCCGTACGGTTTCGGCCCGCGCCTCGTCCTCGGTGCACTCGCCGGCGAAGTGGTCGAGCACCTGCTGGTAGCCGAGCGCCCGGGAGGCGGTCCTCCCCTCGCGCAGTCCGACCTTCTCCAGCTCCCGCACCTCGTCCAGCAGTCCGGCCTCCCACATCCGGTCGACCCGCAGGGTGATCCGCTCGTCCAGTTCGGGGCGCGGCACCGCGACGCCGATCTGGACCGCCTCGTACACGGCGGTGTTGCTCGGCAGGTTGGCGGTGAACGGCTGCCCGGTGATCTCGATGACCTCCAGCGCCCGGACGATCCGCCGCCCGTTGCTCGTCAGGATCGCCTCGGCGGCCGCCGGGTCCAGCTCGGCCAGCCGCCGGTGCAGCCCGTACGGGCCGTGCTGCTCCAGCTCGGCCTCCAGCCGGGCGCGCACCGCCGGGTCGGTGCCGGGGAACTCCATCTCGTCGATCGCCGCCCGGACGTACAGCCCGGAGCCGCCGACCAGGACGGGCGTGCGCCCGGCCGCGAGCAGCCGGTCGATCTCGACCCGGGCCAGCCGCTGGTACTCGGCGACGCTGGCGGCCTCGGTGACCTCCCAGACGTCCAGCAGGTGGTGCGGCACTCCGCCGCGCTCGTCCATGGTGAGCTTCGCGGTGCCGATGTCCATGCCCCGGTACAGCTGCATCGAGTCGGTGTTGATCACCTCGCCGCCGAGGGTACGGGCGATGGCGACGGCCAGGTCGGACTTGCCGGCGGCGGTCGCGCCGACGATCGATACGACGCGCGGGGTACGGGAGCTGCTCACCGCTCCAGTCTCGCAAAACCCCTGGAGCATCGGAGACCGGGCTGCCGCTCACCCCCGGCTGCGCGAGGATATGACTGTCCGGGGACTGCTTCCGTGACTGTTTCCGGCCGCCTGGCCGACCGGGGCCGTTTTTGCGAACGCTTTACCGCTCGCAGGCGTTGTACGGGGGACAGGGAGAGAAGGAGATCGCCATGGGTCTGATGGACAACCTCAAGGGCAAGGCCGAGGAGCTCAAGGAGAAGGCCAGCGAGCTCGCCGGCAAGCACAGCGACCAGATCGATCAGATGGTGGACAAGGCCGGCGGCGCGATCGACAAGGCGACCAAGGGCAAGTACAGCGAGAAGATCGAGCACGGCGCCAGCAAGGCCAAGGACGCGGTGGACGACTTCGCCCACAAGCCGAAGCCGGGTGACGGGGGCGAGGCCCCCCGGTCCTGAGGCTCAGCTCCAGGACGCCACGAAGTACCCGACCCCGTACGGCGCGTCCTGGTAGCCCAGCCGCGCGGTGAGGCCGGCGCCCTCGGCGGCGCCGGCCAGCACCTGCCAGGGCGCCCGGCCCTCGGCCTTGAGCTCGGCGGCGAGCGCGGCGTCCAGGGCGGCGAGGGCGGGCAGGTCGGCCGAGCCCAGGGCGGCGGCCAGCGCCGCGTCGAAGCCCTCGGCCCGCTCGTCCAGGTAGCCGGGCGCCTTCACCGAGCGGCAGGCGCTGCCGTCGCCCACCACCAGCAGGGCGACCCGGTCGGCGAGCCCGGCCAGGCCCTGGCCGAGCCCGAGCATCCGGTCGGCGGGGGCGTCGGCGGGCACCGCGCAGGCGTGCGTGGGCAGGGTGACCCCGGCGCGCTCCAGCAGCCAGGCCCCGACGGTCAGCGAGGGTGCCAGCTCCGGCCCCTCCACCCGGTCGCCGGGCAGCTTGGCGACCAGCGGCACCCCGTACCGCTGGAAGGACCCGGCCCCGCCCTCGGTCCACACCTCGGCCTCCGGCCCGGCGCCGACCACCACGACCAGCTGCGGCTCGGCCGCGACCAGCGCCGCCAGCGCCTCGTCGCAGGCGGCGCGCAGTTCGTCCAGCTCGGGCGCGGCCCCGGCGGCGACCTCGGGGACGAGCAGCGGCGGACAGGGGCACACGGCGGCGGCTACCAGCATGTGGATCACTCTAGCCGGGACGACCGACGGCCCGGCGGGAGCTGGCTACTCGCGCACTCGCCGCCGGGCCGCTCGGCGCGGCTCCCGCCGGGCCGCACGTACGGAACCGGGTGTCAGTCCCCGCAGCAGGCGCCGCCCGCCGGCGCGGCCAGCGGCAGCTCGGCCGGGACGCCGATCTTCGGCAGGCCGAGCAGCACGCCGGCCGGCTTGTCGGCGGGCTTGGCCTGGCGCTTCTCCCAGGCGTCGCCGGCCCGGGTGCGGCGCACCGCCAGCGCCGGGCCCTCGGCCAGCAGGTGGTGCGGGGCGGCGTAGGTGATCTCGACGGTCACCATGTCGCCCGGGCGCACCGGCTCGTCGGGCTTGCTGAAGTGGACGAGCCTGTTGTCCGGGGCTCGCCCGGACAGCCGCTGGGTCCGGTCGTCCTTCTTGCCCTCGCCCTCGGCGACCAGGACCTCCAGGGTGCGGCCGACCTGCTTCTTGTTCTCCTCCCAGGAGATCTCCTCCTGGAGGGCGATCAGCCGGTCGTAGCGGGCCTGGACGACCTCCTTCGGGATCTGGTCCGCCATCTCGGCGGCCGGGGTGCCGGGGCGCTTGGAGTACTGGAAGGTGAAGGCGTTGGTGAAGCGGGCCTCGCGGACGACGTGCATCGTCTCCTCGAAGTCCTCCTCGGTCTCGCCGGGGAAGCCCACGATGATGTCGGTGGAGATGGCCGCGTCCGGCATCGCCTCGCGGACCTTGCGGATGATCCCGAGGAAACGCTCCTGCCGGTAGGAGCGGCGCATCGCCTTGAGCACGCGGTCCGAGCCGGACTGCAGCGGCATGTGCAGCTGGTGCATCACGCTCGGGGTCTCGGCCATCGCGGCGATCACGTCGTCGGTGAAGTCGCGCGGGTGCGGCGAGGTGAAGCGGATCCGCTCCAGGCCCTCGATCTGGCCGGCGGCGCGCAGCAGCTTGGAGAAGGCCTCGCGGTCGCCCAGGTCGGAGCCGTAGGCGTTGACGTTCTGGCCGAGCAGGGTGACCTCGACGACGCCCTCGTCCACCAGCGCCTCGATCTCGGCGAGGACGTCGCCGGGCCGGCGGTCCTCCTCCTTGCCGCGCAGCGCGGGGACGATGCAGAAGGTGCAGGTGTTGTTGCAGCCGACCGAGATGGCGACCCAGGCGGCGTACGCGGACTCACGGCGGGTGGGCAGCGTGGAGGGGAAGGTCTCCAGCGACTCCAGGATCTCGACCTGGGCCTTGCGCTCGACCGCGGCCCGCTCCAGCAGGGCCGGCAGGTGGCCGATGTTGTGGGTGCCGAACACCACGTCGACCCAGGGGGCGCGCTTGACGATGGTCTCGCGGTCCTTCTGGGCCAGGCAGCCGCCGACGGCGATCTGCATGCCCTGGTGACGGCTCTTGACCGGCGCGAGCTGGCCGAGGTTCCCGTACAGCTTGTTGTCGGCGTTCTCCCGCACCGCGCAGGTGTTGAACACGACCAGGTCCGGGTCGCCCTCCGGCCCGGCCTTGACGTAGCCCGCGTCCTCCAGCAGGCCGGACAGCCGCTCGGAGTCGTGGACGTTCATCTGACAGCCGTGCGTGACGACCTTGTAGCTCTTCAATCCGCTCTCACCGCTCACCAGACCAGGGTACGGGCAGCCGCGAGCCGGTTTTCCCGGCCGTGTTCGCGCACTCGCCTCCGGGGTACTCGGACCCGGCGCCGACGCTCCTCGCTCCGGCGCGGGTGCCGCTTACCCCTCCCGTTCGGCCGGAGCGCCTGGCAGTATCCCTGCATGGCCCCCACCAATCCGTCACGTCTCGGCGCCGCCGTCCGCCGCGCGGCCCGCAGCCCGCTGTGGCGGACGGTGCTGGTGCTGGTGCTACTGGTCGCCGGACTGGGCGGCTGGTGGCTGTCGGCGGGCCGCGCGCCCGGCTACCCGCGCGGGGAGACCCGCTTCGCGACCGGTGTGCAGCGCGGCGTCTACGACCGGTACGGGCAACTGCTGCAGGCCCATGTCTCCCGGACCGTGCCGGGGGTGCGGCTGGCCCTGGACAACACCGAGGGCTCGATAGACAACCTCACCCGGGTGATCACCGGCCAGGACACCTTCGCGATCGCCACCGCCGACGCGGTCGCCGACTACCAGGGCCCCGGCAAGGACAGGCTGCGGGCGATCGCCCGGCTGTACGACGACTACCTGCAGCTGATCGTCCCGGCCTCCTCGACCGTGCGCCGCACCGCCGACCTCAAGGGCCTGCGGGTGGGCGTGGGCCTGCCGCAGTCCGGGGTGAACCTGGTGACCAGACGGCTGCTGGCCGCGGCCGGCCTGGACCCGGACCACGACATCACCCCGGTGATGGCCGGCGTCGGCGACGCCGCCGACCAGCTGCGCGAGGGCAAGCTGGACGCCTTCTTCTGGTCCGGTGGCCTGCCGACCAGCGCGCTCACCGACCTCTCCGACCACGTCAGGATCCGGCTCGTCCCGCTGAGCGACCTGTCCGAGGCCCTGCACAAGGCCGAGGGCAGCGGCACCGACGCCTACCGGGCGGCCACCATGCCCAAGGGCACCTATCCGAACGCCGAGCCCCAGGACGCCGTCGCCACCGTCGCCGTGCCCAACCTGCTGATCACCCGGGACGACGTGAACCCGGAACTGGTCGAGGGCATGACCCGGGCGGTGATCGACAGCCGCGACCAGATCGGCGCCCAGGTGCACGCCGCCCAGCTGGTCGACCTGCGCACCGCCGTCTACACCGACCCGCTCCCGCTGCACGAGGGCGCCGCGCGCTACTACCGCTCGGTGAAGCCCTGAGAAGCCACGGCTAGCTAGACCGTATGAAGTGCGCTGCTTGCGGTGGCGGGTCCGCCCGGTGTGGGAGATTCCCGGCTCGTGGTCCGCGTCAAGGCAGGGCCGCTTCGCGGTCGCTGCGCGAGCCTTGACCCGGGCCTTTCCCGAGCCGGACGGACCTCGTCGGCTGTCGGGCGGACCCGGGGAAGGCGCGGCCGCCCTGGGTGCTGGGAACAACGATCCGGAGCCTCACTCGCAAGTTGTCGCGGGTTGCCGCCCCACGGGATCGTGGGCGGTAGTGCCGCAATTGCGGGAGGCACCGGATGTATTCCGAGCGTACTTCGGTCGGGCTGGACGTTCACGCCCGATCCACCGTGGCCTGGGGCCTGGACGGCGTCACCGGCGAGGTCTTCACCGAGCGCCTGGTCCCCGACACCGCGGAAATCCTGGCCTGGCTGCACCGGCTGCCCCAGCCGGTGGCCGTCGCCTACGAGGCCGGTCCGACCGGCTTCCACCTCGCCCGGGCCCTGGAGACCGCAGGGTTCCGCTGCGTGCTGGCCGCCCCGTCCAAGATGGCGCGACCGCCCGGGGAGCGGATCAAGACCGACAGACGCGATGCCGAGCGCCTGGCCAGGCTGCTGCGACTGGACGAGGTGCCCGCCGTGCGGGTGCCCACGATCGAGGAGGAGGCCGCTCGGGACCTGACCCGCGCCCGCGACGACGTCCGGGCCGACCTGATGCGCGCCCGCCACCGCCTGTCCAAACTCCTCCTGCGCCACAGCATCGTCTACACCGGCGGCAAGGCATGGACCGCCGCCCACCACCAGTGGCTGACCAGCCATCACTTCGAGGATCTGGGAACACGGGTCGCCTACGACCAGGCCCTCGAAGCCGTCCTGGCCCTCGAAGCGCGACGTGACCGCCTCGATGCCGTCATCACCGAGCTCGCCCGCCAGGACGCGTGGGCGCCCGTGGTCGCCCGGCTGTCGTGCCTGCGCGGAGTGGGCACCCTGACCGCGCTCGGCCTGGCCGTGGAGATCGGCGACTGGCACCGCTTCACCGGCTCCACCATCGGCGCCTACCTCGGACTCGTCCCCAGCGAGGACTCCTCCGGCGAGCGACGCAGGCAGGGCAGCATCACCAAGACCGGCAACACCCACGCCAGACGCCTTCTCGTCGAGGCCGCCTGGCACCACCGCACGCCCTATCGTCACCCCGGCGTGAGCCTGCGCGCGCGGCTCGACCAGGTGCCCGCCCCGATCCGCCAGCGGGCCGACGAGGGCAACCGCCGCCTGCACCACCGCTGGACCACGCTCCAGGCCCGCCATAAGCACTCGACCATCACCGTGGTGGCCGTCGCCCGGGAACTGTCCGGCTGGTGCTGGAGCCTGGCCACCATGGACCCGTGAGCCACCCCCCACAAGCCGGCTGGTGGGAGCCCGAGCGAAGGTGCAGCGCGAGGAACGACCCGCGAAGGCCCTATGGGCAGCCCGGCCCACCGGGTCACGCCCGACCGTTAGACGAGCGGCCCGTTCCCGACGCACAACCGGTCATGCGGTAGCCAACCCGCGCATATCAGGCTGACCGCGCGTCGTCGCCATGACACGCACCCCACCCGGGCCCCCACCAGCCCCCATCCACCACTCCGGGGGCAGCTCAACCCTGCACCGCTTGACAAAGTCCGCTACATATCAGGGCCTCTCCGGCCGCGGCACCGCCAAGGTCACCGCGAGTCCGGTCGGCTTGACCGGGGCGAAGCCGAGCGAGCCGCCGCCTGCCGCCAGCAGGGTGCGGGCGATGGACAGGCCCAGCCCGGAGCCGTCCACGTTCTGGTGCCGCGGGCTGCGCCAGAACCGGTCGCCGGCCCGGGACAGCTCGTCCTCGGTCAGGCCCGGCCCGGCGTCGGTGACGGTCACCGCGACCTCGTCCCGGCGCACCGCGACCCGCAGCCGCACCCGGCTGCCGGACGGGCTGAACTTGAGCGCGTTGTCCAGGACGGCGTCCAGCGCGGAGCCGAAGCCGATCGGGTCCGCCATGCCGATCGCCAGCGCCGGTCCGTCCCAGCGCAGCTCGATCCCGCGCTGCTCGGCCACCGGCTGCCAGCCGTCCACCCGGGCCAGGGTCAGCTGGGTGAGGTCGGTCTGCTCCGGTTCGGGGCGGGCGTGCTCGGCGGTGGCCAGCCCGAGCAGGTCGTCCAGCACCCGGGCCAGCCGGGTGCCCTCCTCCCGGACGCCGCTGAGCTCCTCCTCATGGCCCTCGGGCAGTTCCAGGCCGAGCACCTCGACCCGCAGCAGCAGTGCCGACAGCGGGTTGCGCAGCTGGTGCGAGGCGTCCGCGACGAAGGCCTTCTGCTGGTCCATGGCGTGCACCACGTGGTCCGCCATCTCGTTGAACGAGCGCGCCAGCCGCTGGAGTTCGGGCGGTCCGCCGCCGGGCGCGACCCGGGCGGCCATCTGGCCGGTGGCGATGTCGTGGGTGGCCCGGTCCAGGGTGCGCACCGGGCGCAGCACCCACTCGGTGAGCCGGACGGCCAGCAGCACGGCGACGATCATCGCGACCGCCTCGCCGCCGGCCACCACCAGCCACTTGTGCAGCACCCGGGTGCGCAGCGCCCCGGTCGGGGACTCGCTCAGCACCACCGCGACCACGTCGCCGTCGCGCACCACCGGGGCGGCGACGGTGATCGTCCGGTCCTCGGTCCACGGCCAGACCTGCGGCGGGTTGTGGCTGCGCCGCCCGTCCAGCGCCTCCTGGAAGGCCGTGGCGCCCCAGCCGACGGCGGGCACCCGCCAGTCCCCGGGGGCCACCGCTATCGGCATGCCGTCGCGCTGGAAGATGCCCAGCCGCACGCCGTACAGGTCGAAGTAGCGCCGGACCTCGGCGTCGATCGCGTGCCGGCGGCTGAGGTCGCCGGGGGCGGGCTCCGGGTCGCCCTTGCGGGCGGCGTCCAACGAAGAGGCGCCGGAGGTGGGCAGGTCCTGGGCGAAGCGGGCGGCGTCGTCGAGCCGGTCGACGACCACCTTGCTCTGCTCGGCCGCCGCGAACGCCGCCGCGAGCGGCAGCCCCAGGGCGGCCAGGACACAGAGCATGAGGGCGATCAGGATGCCGAGCAGGCGGGTGCGCACGTGCGGTCAGTGCTCCGCGGGGGCGGGCGGGGCCGGGTCGGCCGCGGTGGACGTCGGGCAGTCGGGGATCAGCCGGTAGCCGACGCCGCGGACGGCCTCGACCAGGCCGGGCAGCGCGAGCTTGTTGCGCAGCGAGCCGATGTGCACCTCCAGGGTGCGGCCGTTGCCCTCCCAGCCGCTGCGCCAGACCTCGCTGAAGATCTGCTCGCGCCGGTAGACCACACCGGGGCTCTGGGCGAGCAGGGCCAGCAGATCGAACTCCTTGCGGGTGAGCGGCACGTCGCGGCCGTCCACACTGACCCGGCGGCGCTCCCGGTCGATCCGGATGCCGCGGGACTCCAGCGGGCCACGCTGCTGCGGTACGGCGTCCGGCGCGGGCACCGCCGCCGAGGAGGGCGGGGCGCCGCGGCGGGCCACCGCGTGGATGCGGGCGAGCAACTCGCCCATGTCGTACGGCTTGGTGACGTAGTCGTCGGCGCCCAGGTTGAGGCCGTGGATCCGGGAGCGGATGTCGGCGCGGGCGGTCACCATGATCACCGGCACTCCGCTGCCGGCCCTGATCCGGCTGCACACCTCGAAGCCGTCGCGGTCGGGCAGCCCGAGGTCGAGCAGCACCACCCGGTACGGCTCGTTGCCGTCCGGCACCAGGGCGTCCAGTGCCTCGTGCCCGCTGCGGGCGTGCCGCACCTGGAAACCGTGCCGACCCAGCACCGCGACCAGCGCGGCGGCCACGCGTTCGTCGTCCTCGACGAGCAGCAGTCGCATTCTGTTCTCCTCCTCTCCCCACGTGGTCTCCGGGCCCGATCGGTCGGGGCCCAGCTCCTGCGCAGTATGGGCCAGCGGGCGGCCCGGCGCCAGGTTCGACCGCGCACCGGGCCCTTGGGGGACGGGGAGCACCGGCGCGGATTCCCGCTGTGACATGCCCCGTGGGCACCTTCGCGAACAGCACGTACCCACCGTGTGGCCGTTTTGTGATCCTCAAGTTCCGCTCAGATCGGCTGACGGGGCACCGTCAGCGCTCCTAAGGTCGCCCCACCGGGGGCTGCGGCTCCGCCGGTCGCGGCTCCCGGATTCGTACCACCATTGCCACCCAAGGGAGTTGACTACTTCTAGGGCAGGCACGATCCGAAACAGAGGGAGCAGGCGCGATGACCGAGAGCCCTGTCGAGGACTCCACCCCCGCAGCCGCCCCGCTGGTCGTGCTGAACGGCGTCAACAAGCACTACGGCGCACTGCACGTGCTGCAGGACATCGACCTCGAGATCCACCAGGGCGAGGTCGTCGTCCTGATCGGCCCGTCCGGCTCGGGCAAGTCCACGCTCTGCCGGACGATCAACCGGCTGGAGACGATCGACTCCGGCGGGATCACCGTCGACGGCCGCCCGCTGCCAGCCGAGGGCAAGGAGCTGGCCCGGCTGCGCGCCGAGGTCGGCATGGTGTTCCAGAGCTTCAACCTGTTCGCGCACAAGACCGTGCTGGAGAACGTGGTCATCGGCCAGGTCAAGGTGCGCAAGGTGATCCGCTCGCACGCCGAGAAGACCGCCCGCCAGCTGCTGGAACGGGTCGGCCTCGCGGCGCACGCCGACAAGTACCCGGCCCAGCTCTCCGGCGGCCAGCAGCAGCGGGTGGCGATCGCCCGGGCGCTGGCGATGAAGCCCAAGGTGATGCTCTTCGACGAGCCGACCTCGGCGCTCGACCCGGAGATGGTCAACGAGGTGCTGGAGGTCATGCGCCAGCTGGCCGCCGACGGTATGACGATGGTCGTGGTCACCCACGAGATGGGCTTCGCCCGCTCCGCCGCCAACCGCGTGCTGTTCATGGCCGACGGCAAGATCGTCGAGCAGAACACCCCGGACGCCTTCTTCACCGCGCCGCGCTCCGAGCGCGCCAAGGACTTCCTCTCGAAGATCCTGCACCACTGACGCTTCGAGACCATGCGGGGCCGCCCCCGGCAATGACGCCGGTCAGCCCTGCCCGCGCACAACTTCCAGACGCCAGAGCCCGGTTGAAACCGTGGCCCAGCCCCAGGAGAACAACCCTCATGAGGACTTCTCGCACCCTCGCCGTAGCGCTCTGTGCCGTCGCGCTCACCGCCACCGCCGCCTGCGGCAAGGACGGCTCCCCCGCCGGCTCGACCGACGCGAGCGCGAGCAACGCCCCGGCGCTGCCGACCTACACGGTCAAGACCGACGTCAAGGTCGACTCCGCGATCCTGGCCGAGGCCAAGAAGCGCGGCCAGCTGATCATCGGCGCCAAGGCCGACCAGCCGAACCTCGGCTGGGAGGACGTCGCCAGCGGTGACCGCAGCGGCTTCGACATCGAGATCGCCAAGATGGTCGCCGCCGACCTCGGCTTCACCCCGCAGCAGATCAAGTGGCAGACCCTGGTCTCCTCGCAGCGCGAGCCGGCCATCGCCAAGGGCCAGATCGACTTCTACGTCGGCACCTACAGCATCAACGACGAGCGCAAGAAGACGGTCTCCTTCGCCGGCCCGTACTACATCGCCGGCCAGGACTTCCTGGTGAAGAGCGACAACACCTCGATCACCGGCCCGGAGAGCATCAGCGGCAAGAACGTCTGCACCGCGACCGGCTCGACCTCGATCCAGAACATCAAGCAGTACAACCCGAAGATCACCCAGTTCGACACCTACTCGGCCTGCGTCGAGAAGCTGATGTCGGGCGAGGTCGACGCGGTCACCACCGACGACGCGATCCTCAAGGGCTACGCCTCCAAGTACAAGGGCAAGCTCAAGGTCGTCGGCAAGCCGTTCACCAAGGAGAACTACGGCGTCGGCCTCAACAAGGACGACAAGGCGCTGCGCGACGCGATCAGCGACGCCCTCAAGGCCCACGAGGACAACGGCGACTGGAAGAAGGCCTACGACGCGACCCTGGGCGCGTCCGGCTCCGCCGCGCCCGAGATCCCGACCCTCGACCGCTACTGATCCGACCGCCGTACCCGACCACCCGTTCTGACCATCTGTGAGAGGAGGGCCGCCGGATGGGGTTCCTGTTCGAGCAGGACAACTTCGCGTTGTTCCGCGACGGCTTCCTGCAGACGATCGAGCTGAGCGCGCTCAGCGCCCTGCTCGCCCTGCTGCTGGGCACCCTGCTGGCGGCCTTCCGGGTCTCCCCGGTGCCGGTCCTGCGCGCCTTCGGCACCACCTGGGTGACGCTGTTCCGCAACACCCCGCTGACCCTGCTGTTCTTCGCCGTCACCTTCGGCCTGCCGCCGCTGGGCGTGCACTTCAGCCACCTGGTCTTCGCGGTGCTGGCGCTCGGCGGGTACACCGCCTCGTTCGTCTGCGAGGTGATCCGCTCCGGCATCAACACCGTGCCGCTCGGCCAGGCCGAGGCGGCCCGCAGCCTGGGCATGACCTTCGGCCAGACCCTCACCCTGGTCGTCCTGCCGCAGGCCGGCCGGACCGTGCTGGGCCCGATGAGCAGCGTGTTCATCGCGCTGCCGAGGAACTCGGCGATCGCCGGCGCGTTCAGCGTCCCCGAGCTGTACAGCGCCCAGCAGACCTTCTCCGAGCGCGGCTACTCGATCTTCGCGATCTTCTTCTGGGTGGCCTGCGCCTACCTGCTGATCAGCGCGGCGGTCGCCACCCTCTTCCGCTTCCTGGAATCCCGACTGGCGGTGGCCCGATGAACGTGTTCCAGCGCCCTGCCTCGGCCAGCGTCCTCTACGACGCCCCCGGCCCGAAGGCCCGCGCCCGCTACCGCCTCTTCGGCGTCCTCGCGCTGATCGGCGTCGCCGGACTGCTCTGGTACGTCGTCTCCACCCTGGCCGACAACGGCCAGTTCGACGCCGACCTCTGGGACCCGTTCCAGTACAACGCCGTCCAGCAGATGATCGTGGACGGCCTGCTGGCCACCCTGAAGGCGTTCGGCCTGGCCGCCGTCTTCTCGCTCTCCCTGGGCGCGCTGCTGGCCTCCGGCCAGCTGTCCGACCACAAGCCGGTCCGCTGGGCCTGCACCGCCGTCGTCCAGTTCTTCCGGGCGATGCCGCTGCTGATCCTGATCGTCGGGCTCTACTACGCGTTCTTCGCCAAGGACCCGATGTGGGCCCTGGTGCTCGGCCTCACCCTCTACAACGGCTCGGTCCAGGCCGAGATCATCCGCAGCGGCGTCAACGCCGTCCCCCGCGGCCAGGGCGAGGCGGCGTACGCCCTCGGGATGCGCAAGACCCAGGTGATGTCCTCCATCCTGGTGCCGCAGGCCGTCCGCTCGATGCTGCCGTCGATGATCGGCCAGCTGGTCGTCACCCTCAAGGACACCTCGCTCGGCTACATCATCACGTACAACGAGCTGCTGTTCATGGGCAAGAAGATCGCCACCCAGCCACTGAACGCCGCGGGTTTCCCCTACATCCCCGTGGTGCTGGTGATCGGGCCGATCTACATCGCCCTGTGCCTGCTGCTGACCGCGCTCGCGCGCTGGATCGAGGCACGCGGCCGTCGCGGCGCGAACCGGCGCACTTCATCTGCTGCTTGACGGACACGCAGGTGAACTGTTGCATTGCTCTTCGTGACACCTCCCGGGAGCATCCACGCGGCATATGCGGCAGCGGTAACTGACGCCGGCCCATGGGCCGGTTCGTGCCCGGAGGTCCCCGCATGGACCCGGTGATCGTGGTCGGGGCCGGACCGGTCGGTCTGGCCCTGGCCCTCGCGCTGGCCCGGCACGAGGTGCCGACCGTCGTCCTGGACGAGGGCTCCGGGCTCTGCCCCGAGGGCCCTCGCAGCGTCGTCCTCGGGGCCGACACCGCCGCCTTCCTGACCCGGATCGGCTACTCCCGGGCCGTCTCCGACTCGGCCCTGTGGGACTCCTTCGCCATCTGGCGGCGCCGCCAGGAGGTGCTGCGGCTCGACCTCACCGACTCCCCCACCTTCCACCTGCCCCAGCACCGCCTCCAGCGCGGTCTGCGCGACGCCCTGACCGGCACCCCGCTGGTCAGGCTGGTCCCGCTGAACCGGGTCGTCGAACTCGAACAGGACCGCGACGGCGTCAGCGTCCGCACCCACGGCACCCAGGACGGCTCCGCCACCTGGTGGCGCGGCAGCCACCTGGTCGGGTGCGACGGCGCCCGCTCCGCCGTCCGCAAGCTGCTGAAGATCCGCTTCCCCGGCCGCCCGGCGGTCGACCGCAACGCCATCGCCACCGTCCGGGTCGACCTGCCCTTCGACGGGGCCCGGCTGCACCGCGAACCCCCGTGGCGCGGCGACCGCGAGGCCTCCGCCCGTCCACTGCCGGACGGCGTCTGGCGACTCGACTGGCGGCTTCCCCCCGGCCGGCCCACCCCCACCGAGCAGGTCGACCCGCACGCCACCTGGCCCGGCATCGTCACCGGCGACACCCTGCTCACCCGGGTCACCTCCACCCTCACCGGCTGGTGCGGCGAACTGCCCCGCTTCGAACTGCTCGCCGCCGCCGACCACACCGCCCAGCAGCGCCTGGCCGCCCGCTTCCGCAGCGGCCGCTGCTTCCTGGCCGGCGACGCCGCCCACCTGCACGGCGCACTCGGTATGCAGAACCTGGCCGACGGGCTGCGCGACGCCGACAACCTCGCCTGGCGGCTCGCCCTCGCCTGGCACCTCCACTCCGGCGGCCCCCAGCCCGGCGGCTCGCTGCTGGACGGCTACGAGGCCGAGCGGCGCGGCGCGGTCGGCGCCCGGCTGCGCGCCGTCGACCAGTCCATGCCGCTGCTGCGCCCGCTGCGCGGCTGGCAGCAGACCCGCCGCTCGCTGCTGGTCGGCGGCTTCCGCAAGCACGCCCCGCTGCTCGCCGACGGCCAGTTGGGCACCGGCCGCTTCGGCGGCGCGCCCGCCTACCCGGCAGCGCCCTCCGGCGTCCCCGGCCGGGTGCCGGCGCAGCGCGGCGCGCGCGGCACCACCTCGCTCAGCGAGCTGCTGCCCGCCACCGCCCCCGGGGTGCTCGTCCCGGACCTGCCGGTGCTCGCCGCCGACGGCACCCCGGACCACCTGCACGCCCGGCTCGGTGCCACCTTCCTGCTGCTGCTGGTCGCCCCCGGCACCGCCGTCTGGTCCTCCGAGCACTGGCTCGGCGCCGGGCTGATGCCCCGGCTCGCCGAGGTCGCCGCCGCGCTGCCGGTACCGGCCGAGGTACTGGTCACCGAGGAGTACCCGGGCGCCGGGCCGCACACCGTGCTGTTGATCCGGCCGGACGGCCACCTGGTCGGCCTCACCCAGGGCGCGGCCGCCGAGGACCTGCTGATGCTCGCCGACCGGGCCCGCGGCGGCCCGGCCCCGATCGCCGGCGCGCCGGAGCCCGCGCCCGGGGCGTCGCCGGAGCCCGCTCCGGAGCCTCAGCAGGTGGACTCGGCGAGCTAGGGCCGGCCTCCTGGACCCCTGCCGGATCCGCCGGAACCCAGGAGACAGGTCCTAGCCGGCCACCGCCGTGGCCCGGCTCTCCCGGACCACCGTCACCCGGATCCGGCCCGGGTAGGTCAGCTCCGCCGAGACCTGCCGGGCCACCTCACGGGCGATCAGCTCCGCCCCCAGGTCGTCCACCGCCTCCGGACGCACCATCACCCGCACCTCGCGCCCGGCCTGCATCGCGTACACCTCGGACACTCCCGTGTGCGAGCGCGCGATCTCCTCCAGCCGCGCCAGCCGCCGCACGTACACCTCCAGCGACTCCTTGCGTGCCCCGGGCCGCCCGCCCGAGCAGGCGTCCGCCGCCTGGGTCAGCACGGCCGTCACGCTCCGGGGCTCCACCTCGCCGTGGTGCGCGGCGATCGCGTGCACCACCTCGGGGGACTCTCCGTACCGCCGGGCGAGGTCCGCGCCGACCGCGGCGTGGCTGCCCTCCACCTCGTGGGTGAGCGCCTTGCCGATGTCGTGCAGCAGCGCCGCCCGGCGCACCGGCTCCGGGTCCACCCCCAGCTCGGCGGCCATCATCCCGGCCAGGTGCGCGGACTCCAGCAGGTGCCCCAGCACGTTCTGCCCGTACGAGGCCCGGTAGCGCAGGGAGCCCAGGGTGCGGACGAGTTCGGGGTGCATCCCGCCGACCCGGGCGTCCAGCAGGGCGTCCTCGCCGGCCCGGAGGCAGCGCGCCTCGACCTCGGCGCGGCTGCGCTCGTGGATGTGCTCGATCCGGGTCGGGTGGATCCGGCCGTCCTCGACCAGCTGCTCCAGGGTGAGCCGGGCGGTCTCCCGGCGGACCGGGTCGAAGCAGGAGAGCTGCACCGAGGCGGGGGTGTCGTCGACGATCAGGTTGACCCCGGTGACCGCCTCGAAGGAGCGGATGTTGCGGCCCTCGCGGCCGATGATCCGGCCCTTCATCTCCTCGCCGGGCAGCCAGAAAACGGTGACGGCGGTCTCCGCGGTCTGCTCCGCGGCCAGCCGCTGGATCGTCCCGGCCAGGATGTCCCTGGCCCGGCGCTCGCCCTCCTCCTTGGCCTCACGCTCGATCTCCCGGACCGTGACGGCGGCCACTCGGCGGGCCGACTCCTCGGCCTCGCGCAGGAGTCGGGCGTGCGCCTGCTCGGCGGAGAGCCCGGCGGCACGCTCCAGCGCGGCCGTCCGGCGGGCCACCAGCGCCTCGGCCTCGCCCCGGGAGCGCTCCAACTCCACGGAGCGCTCGGCCAGTTCGTCCTCCCGTCGGCGCAGCCGGCGCAGTTCCTCGGCCACGCCGTCCTCGCGCCGGGCGAGTTCGGCCCGCTGCCGGCCGGTCTGCTCCTCGGCCCACCGGCGGACCCGCTCGACCTCGGCGAGGGCCTGCCGTCGGTCCGCCCGCAACCGTCTGACCAGCAGCGCGGCCAGCACCGCGAGCACCAGCAGGACGGCGGCGGCCGACCCGACGATCGGCAGCACGGACTCGCCCGTGCCGGTGGCCGCCGAGATCCCCATGCCGCGCCCCACTCCCCGTCCCTGCGCGGGCGCGTCCGGAAGCGCCCCCGCACTGAGTGCGAGGCTAGGTGCGGGTCACGAGAGGGTCAAGACTTGATCTGGTCCGGACCAAGAAGTGCGCGGAACTGCCACTACTCCCACCCGGTTTCCGACAGTCCGTCGGCCGCCTCCTCTTCCAGCGCTCCCCGCACCACCCGGAAGGCCAGCCCCTCGGAGTAACCGCGCCGGGCCAGCATGCCCACCAGCCGCCGGGTCCGGACCTGCGGGTCCAGCCCCCGGGTGGAGCGCAGCTTGCGCTCCACCAGCGCCCGGGCCGCGTCCTCCTCGTCGTCGTGGTCGAGCTGGGCGACGGCCTGCTCGACCAGCTCGGCGGCCACGCCCTTGGTGCGCAGCTCCTGGGCCAACGCCCGCCGGGACAGGCCCCGGACGGCGTGCCGGGACTCCACCCAGGCCGCGGCGAAGGCCGCGTCGTCGATCAGCCCGACCTCTTCGAGCCGGGTGAGCACCTCGTCGGCGACGTCCTCCGGGATCTCCCGCTTGCGCAGGGCGTCGGCGAGCTGCTTGCGGGTCTTGGCGGCGCCGGTCAGCAGCCGCAGGCAGATGTCCCGGGCGCGGGTCTCCGGATCGACCTGCTCCTCGGCCCGCTTGCGGGAGGTACGGGCGGCGCCGTCCTCCTCATCCGGCAGGCCCTCGGCGGACCGCCCACCGCGCCGACCGCGGCGCGGTCCCGTGCCGGAGCGGGCCGTCGAGGCGGCCGCACCCCCGTGACCGGCCGCCTCCGCCTCGCCCCAGCCGCTGTCCGCGGGCACGGCACCGCCCTCGGCGGCTTCGAACTCCTCGGCCGCCAGCGCCGAGCGGCGCCGACGGCGGCCGGTGCGCAGCTCGGAGGCCGAGACCAACCCGAGCGCCTCGACCGAGGCCTCCGCCGGCCCCGGACCGGACACCGCGCCGCGCACCGCCCGGACCGGAGCCCGGTCGAACTCCGGCTCCGGGCCGGATGCCCACTGTGTGGTGGACGGCCGCTCCCGCCGCCCCTTGCGGGACTGCGACCGCGGCCGGGCCGCCGACGGCCGCGGTTCCGGCTCCGGCTCTCCTTCCGGCTCCGGCTCCTCCGCGACCGCGGCGAACCAGTCCGGCGGGCCGTAGTCGTCGTCCTCGGGGCCCGCCGGGCCGCCGCCCACCGTGTCGTACTGCGTCAACGGCTCAGGCCTTGGCAGCCGCCGTCTTCTTCGCCGCGGCCGTCTTGGCGGCGGTCGCGGTGATCGGCTTGGCGGCGCCGTCGGCAGCGGCCTCCGCCTCGCCCTCGGCGGGCTCCTCGGTCTTCGGGCCGATGCCCAGCTTGCCCTTGATCTTCCGCTCGATCTCGTCGGCGAGCTGCGGGTTGTCCCGCAGGAAGTTGCGGGCGTTCTCCTTGCCCTGGCCGAGCTGGTCGCCCTCGTAGGTGTACCAGGCGCCGGACTTGCGGATGAATCCGTGCTCGACGCCCATGTCGATCAGGCCGCCCTCACGGCTGATGCCGATGCCGTAGAGGATGTCGAACTCGGCCTGCTTGAACGGCGCGGCGACCTTGTTCTTGACGACCTTGACCCGGGTGCGGTTGCCGACCGCCTCGGTGCCGTCCTTCAGGGTCTCGATCCGGCGGATGTCCAGGCGGACCGAGGCGTAGAACTTCAGCGCCCGGCCACCGGTCGTGGTCTCCGGCGAACCGAACATCACGCCGATCTTCTCGCGCAGCTGGTTGATGAAGATGGCGGTGGTGTTCGACTGGTTCAGCGCACCGGCGATCTTGCGCAGCGCCTGGCTCATCAGCCGGGCCTGCAGACCGACGTGCGAGTCACCCATCTCGCCCTCGATCTCGGCGCGCGGGACGAGCGCCGCGACCGAGTCGATGATCACCAGGTCGATCGCGCCGGAGCGGATCAGCATGTCGGTGATCTCCAGGGCCTGCTCACCGGTGTCCGGCTGGCTGACCAGCAGGGCGTCGGTGTCCACGCCGAGCTTCTTGGCGTACTCCGGGTCGAGCGCGTGCTCCGCGTCGACGAAGGCGACCGTGCCGCCGGCCCGCTGGGCGTTGGCGGCCAGGTGCAGGGTCAGGGTGGTCTTACCGGAGGACTCGGGGCCGTAGATCTCGATCACTCGGCCGCGCGGGATGCCGCCGACCCCGAGGGCGACGTCCAGGGCGGTGGATCCGGTGGAGATCACCTCGACCGGCTCATTGGCCTTCTCGCCGAGGCGCATCACCGAGCCCTTGCCGAACTGCCGCTCGATCTGGGCGAGAGCGGTCTCCAGGGCCTTCTCGCGGTCCGTACCTGCCATGGCTTTTTCCCTCGGGTTCTGTGCTGTGCGCTTCATCGTCACCGACGCTAGCGCGTCCCACTGACAAACGAGCCCCACCCGGCTCAGCCTGTGGAAAACTCCTCGCCGGAGAGTACAAAGAACATCTGTTCGATTCAAGCCTCGCACGTCCGGCCCCGACGCGGGGCGGGCCCCCGGACCGACCGCGCCCCGCCACCGGTCACTCGCCGTCGCCCCCGACCATCCGCCGCAGCCGCTGCGCCGCCTCCCGCCGCAGCTCCCGACGGGCCCGCCGCTGCTCACCGCGGTCGATCCGCGGATCGGTGGCCACCTCGTACCGCCGCACGTACGTCCCGACGAAGCCCTGCAGGGTGGCCGCCGCCGGGATCGCGATCAGCGCGCCCACCGCGCCCAGCAGGGCGGCGCCCGCGATCACCGCGCCGAAGGCCACCGCCGGGTGCACGTCCACCGTCCTCGCGGTGATCCTCGGGTGCAGCACGTAGTTCTCGATCTGCTGGTAGACCACCGTGAACACCAGCACCCACAGCGCGTCCACCGGCTCCACGGTGAGCGCGACCAGCACCGGCAGCGCCCCCGCCAGGTACGTCCCGATGGTCGGCACGAACTGCGACATGACGCCCACCCAGATCGCCAGCGCCGCCGAGTACGGCAGGTCGATCAGCTCGAACATCACCCAGTGCCCGGCCGCCGACACCACCGCGAGCACCGCCCGCGAGTACAGGTAGCCGCCGGTCTTGGCGAGCGCGATCTCCCAGGCCCGCAGCACCTCGCCCTGCCTCGACGGCGGCAGCAGGGAACACACCGTCCGGCGCACCCGAGGGCCCTCGGCGGTGAAGTAGAAGGTGAACAGCCCGACCGTGAAGGTCTGGAAGAGCCCTCCGATGAGGGTGGAGGAGACGCCCCAGACATTGTCGGCGGCCTGCTGGGCGTAGCTCTCGATGGTGCCGGAGTCCTTGAGCAGCCGCTTCTGCAGCTCACCCAGCGAGAGGTCCTGATGGAAGGTCCGGTTGACCCAGCCGATCAGATTGTCGACCAGGTGCGGCATGTCCCCGGCGATCTTCGCCACCTGATCCACCAACAAGGTGCCGAGCGCCGCCAGGAACCCGGTCACCGCGATCCCGACCGCGACGAACACCAGGAAGGTGCCCACCCCACGACGCACCCCGCGCGCCGCCATCCGGTCCACCGCCGGCTCCAGCGCCAGCGAGAGGAAGAAGGCCACCAGCAGCATCACGAACAGGTCGATCAGCTGCCGGAACGCCCAGTCGGCGAGTTGGAACAGCCCGACCAGCACCAGGAACAGCACCATCGCCCGGGGCAGCCAGCGCGGCATCCCACCCCACAGGGCCCGCTCCTCGTCGACGGCCCGCGCCGACCCTTCCTCGTTCTTCTGCTCTCCGCTGATCGTCACCCCGACAGTCTGTCCCACCACCCCCGGGGGAAAGGCTCAGCGCAGCAGGGTGGAGACCCCCTGGGTCTCACAGACCACCCGCCAGACGTCCTTGGCCTCCCAGCCCGCCTCCAGCGCCTGGCGCACCGTCCGCCCGCCCAGCGCGCTCATCACGTGGTCGGACGCGAAGGACTCCGCGTACCCCTCCCCGAAGTGCGCGTACATCCGTCGCCAGAACTCCGTCAGCCTCATGCCCCCAGTATCCCGGACCCCGCACCGAACCCCCGGGGGCTGCCAGTCCTCCGCCGTCACCCCATCCACCCCCTCAACGGGGCAACGCCAACAACCCCGCCCCGAAATACTGCCGATCCCCACAGGCCCGCGGCCCCACCGGACACCCCGCCGCAGCCGTAGTCGCCAGCAGGGCAGCCAACCCGCCGGACCCGAGATCCGGATGCAACGCCGCCGCGATCGCCACCGCCCCGGCGACATGGGCCGCCGCCATCGAGGTCCCCGCCAGCGCCGCGTACTGCCCGCCGGGCCAGTCGGAGACGATCGCCCCCTGCGCCCCGCCGTCCGGATCCCCGCCCGGGGCAGCGAGCGAGACGTGCCCGCGCCCGTAGTTGGAGTACGAGGACGGACGCCCGTCCCGGTTCACGGCGGTGACGGTGACCACGCCCGGGAGTTCGCCGGGAAGGCGAATGCACTCGGTGCCCAGGTAGCGGGTACGGGCCGGCTCGGAGCCCCGGTCGTTGGGGCTGCGTTCGTCGGTCCGGGCCGCGCCGAGGTCCTGTCCGTCGTTGCCGGCCGAGGCGACCACCACCGCGCCCTTGCGCTGGGCGTACGCGGTGGCCCGGCCGACGGCCGCGACCAGCGCCGCCTGGTCCCGGTCCTCGGGGCAGTTGTACTTCCACGGGTCCGCGAAGTAGCTGTTGTTGATCGCCTTGGCCCCGTGGTCGGCCGCCCAGAGCATGCCGCAGACGATGTTCTCCGCGTAGTACTGCCCCAGCGGCCCGAGCAGCCGGACGGCGGCGATCCGCACCCCCGGCGCGACCCCGGTGACGCCCTTCCCGTCCCGGGCCGCGCCGATGATCCCGGCGACGTGGGTGCCGTGACCGCTCTCCCCCACTCCCGAGTCGGGCCGCCAGGAGCCGGTCCGGGCGTCCGGCCGCCCGTCCGCACAGGAGGCCGAGGCCTTCGGGTCGACGGCGGCCCACAGGTCCGGGTGGCTGTCGTCCACGCCCGAGTCCAGCACCGCGACCAGCACCTTGTGCAGCGCCTCGGCACTCGGCGTCCCCCCACCGGCGTCCCCGGCCCGCCCCGAGGCCGGCCCCAGCATGGCGAGGTTCCAGGCGCCGCCCTCCCCCGGATCGGGCACGGTGGGCGTCCCGCCCTCCTCCCCCTCGGAAGCCGCCCGTCCGCGGGCGGTCACACGCGCGCCGGTCGTCGCACGCCCGTCGGGGACCGTACGCCCACCCGGAGCCACGCGTCCGCCGGAAGTCGCACGCCCCTGCGAACTCCCCCGCTCCGCCCCCGCCGCGAAGTCCCCGGCCCCGTCCATCGCCCGCGGCGGCCCCACCACCGGCGCGGTCCGGGTCGCCCCCACGGCGGCGATCCCCGGCCGGGCCCGGACCTTGTCCGCGAAGCCGCCGGTCGCGTACGCGAGCACCGCCCCGATCTGCGGGTACTCCTGCACCACCTGTCCGCCCGCCGCCCGGCTCTCCGCCCCCGCCCGGGCGGCGCCCTCGGCGTCCTCCTGCCCGGCCAGCACCAGGTAGCTCAGGTACGCCCGCCCGGGCCCGGAGACGTACGGCACGGCCCCGCCGACCACCAGGGCCGTGAGCAGCATCGCCAGCAGCATCCGGACGGGCCCGCGGATCCTGCGCCGGCGGACCGCGCGGGCGGGACTGCCGGACTGGTGCGCCTGCGCCATCCCACGGTCTCCGCTCGTCGGTCCGGTGAGGTCACGGCATGCGGGCCACGGCGGTGCGGTCACAGCCACGGATTGATCACATGTCCGATTCATTACGATATAAGTGGTTTATCGTTCCCGCCTTCTCGACTACACCCACGGCCACACCCGCCCCCCGACGAGCCCCCCGCCCGCCGGCCCGCTTGTCAGTCCCACCCGGCACCATGGGGGCATGGCGCCCCAGCACCCGACCCCGCCCGCCGGCGACCCGCCCGCCGACACCCCGCAGGCCGACGATCCCCTGGCCGGATTCGCCCCGGCCACCCGGGCCTGGTTCAACGGCGCCTTCTCCGCCCCCACCACCGCCCAGTCCGAGGCCTGGCGCGCCATCCGGCGGGAGACCGACGTCCTGGTGGTCGCCCCCACCGGCTCCGGCAAGACACTCGCCGCCTTCCTCTCCGCGCTGGACCGCCTCAGCAGCACCCCGCCCCCCGCCGAGCCCAAGCGCCGCTGCCGGGTGCTCTACGTCTCGCCGCTCAAGGCCCTCGCGGTGGACGTCGAACGCAATCTCCGCGCCCCGCTGACCGGCCTGCGCCAGGCCGCCGTCCGCCTCGGTCTGCCCGAGCCGGAGGTCCAGGTCGCGATCCGCTCCGGCGACACCCCCGCCGCCGACCGCCGCCGCTTCACGACCAACCCGCCGGACATCCTGATCACCACCCCCGAGTCGCTCTTCCTGCTGCTCACCTCCGCCTCCCGGGAGGCGCTGCGCGGCGTGGACACGATGATCCTGGACGAGGTGCACGCGGTCGCCGGCACCAAGCGCGGCGCCCACCTCGCACTCAGCCTGGAGCGGCTGGACGAACTGCTGGACCGCCCGGCCCGCCGGATCGGCCTGTCCGCCACGGTGCGCCCGGTCGAGGAGGTGGCCCGCTTCCTCAGCCCCCAGCGCGGCGCCGCCGTCGTCCAGCCCGCCGCCGCCAAGGAGTTCGACCTCTCGGTGGTCGTCCCCGTCCCCGACCTGGACGACCTGCCCGCCGCCCCGGCCACCGGCGGCGCCGCCGGCAGCGACCCGCAGCGTCAGGCCTCGATCTGGCCGCACGTCGAGGAGCGGATCGTCGACCTGGTCGAGGCGCACCGCTCGACCATCGTCTTCGCCAACTCCCGCCGTCTGGCCGAGCGCCTGTGCAACCGGCTGAACGAGATCGCCCACGAGCGCGCCACCGGCACCGCCGTCCCCGAGGCGCACGCCCCGGCCCAGTTGATGGGCGGCTCGGGCGCCGCCAAGGGTGCGCCCGCGGTCATCGCGCGGGCGCACCACGGCTCCGTCTCCAAGGAGCAGCGCTCGCTCGTCGAGGAGGAGTTGAAGGCCGGTCGGCTGCCCGCCGTGGTCGCCACCTCCAGCCTGGAGCTGGGCATCGACATGGGCGCCGTGGAGCTCGTCGTCCAGGTCGAGTCCCCACCTTCGGTCGCCTCCGGACTGCAGCGGGTCGGCCGGGCCGGCCACCAGGTCGGCGCCGTCTCCACCGGCGTCTTCTTCCCCAAGTACCGGGGGGACCTGGTGCAGTCCGCCGTGGTGACCGAGCGGATGCGGGCCGGCCGGATCGAGGCGCTGCGCATCCCGCGCAACCCGCTGGACGTGCTGGCCCAGCAACTGGTCGCGATGACGGCCCTGGACGCCTGGCCGGTGGACGACCTGCTCACCGTGGTCCGCCGCGCCGCGCCCTTCGCCACCCTCCCGCAGTCCGCCTTCGACGCCGTGCTCGACATGCTGGCCGGCCGCTACCCCTCGGACGCCTTCGCCGAGTTGCGCCCCCGGGTGGTCTGGGACCGGGTGGCCGGCACGGTCACCGGCCGCCCCGGCGCCCAGCGCCTGGCCGTCACCTCCGGCGGCACCATCCCCGACCGCGGCCTGTTCGGCGTCTTCATCGCCGGCACCACTGCGTCCGATTCGAAGACGGGCAAGAAGGGCGGCGGCAGGGTCGGCGAGCTGGACGAGGAGATGGTCTACGAGTCCCGCGTCGGCGACGTGTTCACCCTCGGCACCACCTCCTGGCGGATCGAGGAGATCACCCACGACAAGGTGCTGGTCACCCCCGCCCCCGGCGTCCCGGGCCGGCTCCCGTTCTGGAAGGGCGACACCCTCGGCCGCCCGCTCGAACTCGGCCGCGCTCTGGGCGCGTTCACCCGCGAGCTGGGCGCCCTCCGGCCGGAGGCCGCGACCGAGCGCCTCAAGCAGGCCGGCCTGGACGAGTGGGCCGCCGCCAACCTGCTCGACTACCTCGCCCAACAGCGCACCGCCTGCGGCCACCTCCCGGACGACCGCACCATCGTGGTCGAGCGTTTCCGGGACGAGCTCGGTGACTGGCGGATCGTCATCCATTCCCCCTTCGGCGCCCAGGTGCACGCCCCCTGGGCCCTGGCACTGGGCGCCCGGCTGCGCGAGAAGCACGGCCTGGACCCCCAGGTCATGCACGCCGACGACGGCATCGTGCTCCGCCTGCCCGACGCCGATCTCCTGGCCCCCGACTTCGATTTCAGCAGCCCGTCCGAACCCGCCGGTTCGCCCCCGGACGCGGCCCCGGACGAGGCCCCGGTCGGCGCCGACGCCGCCCTGTTCGACCCCGGCGAGATCGAGCAGCTGGTCACCGACCAGGTCGGCGGCTCCGCCCTGTTCGCCTCCCGCTTCCGCGAGTGCGCCGGCCGCGCCCTGCTGCTCCCCCGCCGCAACCCCGGCCGCCGCACCCCGCTCTGGCAGCAGCGCCAGCGCGCCGCCCAACTGCTCGAAGTCGCCTCCGAGTACGGCTCGTTCCCGATCGTCCTGGAGGCCGTCCGGGAGTGCCTGCAGGACGTCTTCGACGTCCCCGGCCTGGTCGAGCTGATGGGCGACCTGGAGTCCCGCGCGGTCCGCCTGGTCGAGGTCACCACCCCCGAGCCCTCGCCCTTCGCCCGCTCGCTGCTGTTCGGCTACGTCGCCCAGTTCCTCTACGAGGGCGACTCCCCGCTCGCCGAACGCCGCGCCGCCGCCCTCTCGCTGGACTCCCGGCTGCTGTCCGAGCTCCTCGGTCAGGCCGAGTTGAGCGAACTGCTCGACCCCGGGGTCCTCGCCGAGCTGGAGGCCGAACTCCAACGCCTCGCCCCCGAGCGGCGAATCAAGGACGCCGAGGGCGTCGCCGACGCCCTGCGCCTGCTCGGCCCGCTCACCGAGGCCGAGTTGACGGCCCGCGGCGCCGAACCGCTCTGGGCCCTGGAGCTGGAGGCCGCCCGCCGGGTGATCCAGGTCCGGATCGCCGGCGAGCAGCGCTGGGCCGCGATCGAGGACGCCGGACGGCTGCGTGACGCGCTCGGCACCCCGCTGCCGGTCGGCGTCCCCGAGGCCTTCACCGAGCCGGTCAAGGACCCGCTGGGCGACCTGCTGGCCCGCCACGCCCGTACCCACGGCCCGTTCACCGCGGCCGAGGCGGGCACCCGCTACGGCCTGGGCACCGCCGTGGTCACCGGCACCCTGCACCGGCTCACCGCCGCCGGCCGCCTGGTCCAGGGGCAGTTCAGGCCCGCCGAGAGCCACACCGCCCCCGAGTGGTGCGACGCCGAGGTGCTGCGCCGGCTGCGCCGCCGCTCGCTGGCCGCCCTGCGCCAGGAGGCCGAGCCCGTCCCGCCGCGCGCCCTGGCCGCCTTCCTCCCGCAGTGGCAGCACCTGGCCGGCCACCGGCTGCGCGGCCCGGACGGCCTGCTCCGGGTGGTCGAGCAGCTCCAGGGCACCGCCCTGCCCGCTTCCGCCCTGGAGAAGCTGATCCTCCCGGCCCGGCTCGCCGACTACTCCCCCGGCCTGCTGGACGAGCTGACGGCCGCCGGCGAGATCGGCTGGTGCGGCGCCGGCGCGCTGCCCGGCAAGGACGGCTGGCTGAGCCTGCACCTGGCCGAGAACGCCCACCTGCTGCGCCCCGAGCCCGTCCCGCCCGCGCTCACCCCGCTGCACAGCGCGCTGATGCAGGCGCTGGCCGGCGGCTACGGCCTGTTCTTCCGCCAACTGGTCCAGCAGCTCCCGGAGGACACCGCCGAGCCGGAGATCGTCGAGGCGCTCTGGGACCTGGTCTGGGCCGGGTACGTCACCAACGACACCCTGGCCCCGCTGCGCGCCCTGCTCGGCTCCGGCCGTACCGCGGGCGCCACCGCCCACCGCGCGCCCCGGGCCACCCCGCGCGGCCGCTACGGCGGCGCCGGCCGCGCCTTCGGCCGGGTCGGCGGCGCGCTGCGCAGCGGCCCGCCGACGGTGGCCGGGCGCTGGTCGCTGCTGCCCGCCTTCGCCGCCGACCCGACGGTCCGGGCCACCGCCCAGGCGCAGAGCCTGCTGGACCGGCACGGCCTGCTCACCCGGGGCACGGTGGCGGCCGAACGGGTGCCCGGCGGCTTCGCCGGCGTCTACCGGGTGCTCGCCGCGATGGAGGAGCGCGGCCGGACCCGCCGGGGTTACTTCGTCGAGGGCCTGGGCGGCGCCCAGTTCGCCATGGAAGGCGCGGCCGACCGGCTGCGCTCGGTCAACGGCCGGCTGGAGCGGGCCCGCAGCACCGAGTGGCCGGCCGCTCCCACCGCCGAACCGCCGCAGCTGCTGGTGCTGGCGGCCGCCGACCCGGCGAACGCCTACGGCGCCGCCCTGCCCTGGCCCGAGCCGCCCACCGTCCCCGGCCGCAAGGAGTCCACCGCCCATCGACCGGGCCGCAAGGCGGGCGCCCTGGTGGTCCTGGTGGACGGCGAGCTGGCGCTGTACGTGGAGCGGGGCGGCAAGTCCCTGCTGGCCTGGCCCGAGGACGAGGCGACCCGGGCGCTGGCCGCCGGGGCGCTGGCCGAGGCGGTCCGCGCGGGCGCGCTCGGCAGCGTCACGGTGGAGCGGGCCAACGGCGAGCCCGCGCTCGGCTCCGACCTCGGCCGCGCCCTGGAGGAGGCCGGTTTCCACGCCACCCCGCGCGGCCTCCGGCTGCGGCCCTGAGGGAGCCGCGTCCGGAGCGTGCACGGGAACGCTGAAGGCCGCGGGGTCAACGACCCCACGGCCTTCAGCCACATCTGATCATCCGACCGGCGGCGACCGCGTCTCCACCCGGCCCACGGCCTCCTGGCGCCGGCGCCGGACCGGTCCGGTCGCGTTCCGGTCCGCGTGGACCGGGATGAGGCCGAGACCCCAGCCACCGGCCGCGAGCAGGCCCAGCACCGCGTCGTCGGCGAGTTGCCCCCTGACAGCCACCAGCCACCAACCGAGCCCGGCCGTCAGGGCCACCGGGGCCCATCTGGCCGGCCAGGGCACCAACCGTCGCGCCCGCAGCCCTATTCGGGCCACCGCGCGCACCGTCGCGAGTCTCCGCACGACCGCCCTCCTCCGCTCGCCCCGGGCATCGGTGGAGCCCGGGTGTCGAGGCCGGAATCAGGCGGCGACCACGTCCATCGCAGGGGCCTTGGGCGACATGGTCGCCCGGTCGGCGCCGGGGGCGGGCAGCGGAACCGGTTCGAGTACCGGCCTCAGCAGATCACCTTCGGAGAGGGTGGCCATCGCCGCAAGTTCGGCGAGCGACAGTTCGTCGCTGACCTCGCGCATGACCTCGGACATCCGGACGTCGAGTGCGTCGCAGATGGCGGAGAGCAGCTCCGAGGAGGCCTCCTTCTGTCCCCGCTCGACCTCGGAGAGGTATCCGAGCGAAACCCTGGCGGCCGCCGACACCTCGCGGAGTGTGCGGCCCTGGCGCTGGCGCTGCCGACGCAGTACATCGCCCAGTAGGCGACGGAGCAGGATCATCGGTGCCTCCCTCCTCGGACTGCGGATCGAGATGTCACGCCCCCACCGTACCGCCTTGCCCGCTTCGCGTGCGGGGACCCCGGTCGTGTTCACTCTGGGCTGCAAGGCCGTCCCCCTCCTCGTTCCGGTGTCACACCCGGGTTCGCGGGCCCCTCGTGGTACCCGACGCGACCCACCCGGCCACCATCACGCAACTCGTTCGCCATCTGGTATCTGCCCAACCAGGACCTCGGATGTAACACGATCCTCCAGCAGTGCCATACCCGCGCGTGCCGGTTCGACAGATCTCGGTTCGGTGGAGATCCTCCGCCGGGCCCCTATCGAGCGAGCCGGCCGACGAGCAGCTCCAGTGCGGCGGTCACCGCCCCGTGACGGATTGTGGCACGACCACCCGACAGCAGGGGCGAACTGACCAGAGTTCCCCCCGGGCCGGCCACCGCCAGGTGTACCGTGCCGACCGGCTGACCGTCCTGCGGGTCCGGACCGGCCACCCCGGTCGTCGCGAGCCCGTACGTGGCTCCCAGCAGCCCCCGCACGCCCTCGGCCATCTGCCGTGCCACCACCGGGTGCACCGGACCGTACACGTCCAACAGGCCCTCGTCCACACCGAGCACCGAGGCCTTCAGCTCGGTCGCGTAGGCGGTGACCGAGCCGCGGAAGGTCGCGGAGGCCCCGGGGACGTCCACCAGCGCGGCGGCCAGCAGCCCGCCGGTCAGCGACTCGGCGACGGCCAGGGTGCCCCCCTGGGCCCGCAGCGCGGTGTGCGCCCGATCGGCCAGCTCGTAGTCCGTCACCCGGTCTCCCCCGTCGCTCACCGGTCCGCGCGCTCCGCGGCCGTTCCCTCGCGGCGCAGTCGCAGCGCCTGTCCGATGTAGTCCAGCGCGGTGGCGACGGTGAGCACCACCGCCAGGGCCATCAGGACGGCCCGTCCGGTGGCCAGCCAGCCGGTCAGCGGCAGGACGTACATGCCGACCGCGGTGCCCTGGGTCAGCGTCTTGAGCTTGCCGCCGCGGCTGGCCGGGATGACCCCGTAGCGGATCACCCAGAAGCGCATCAGCGTGATGCCGAGCTCGCGGGCCAGGATCACCACGGTGACCCACCAGGGCAGGTCGCCGAGCAGCGAGAGGCCGATCAGCGCCGAGCCCATGATCGCCTTGTCGGCGATCGGGTCGGCGATCTTCCCGAAGTCGGTGACCAGGCCCTTGCGGCGGGCGAGTTCACCGTCGAACAGGTCGGTGATCATCGCGATCGCGAACGCGGCCCAGGCGACGGCGCGCCACTTGGGGTTGTGCCCGCCGTCGGCGAACAGCAGCGCCACGAAGACCGGGACCAGCAGGACCCGGACCATCGTGAGCACGTTGGCGATGTTCCAGACAGCCGGCGCCGGCGGAAGGGCGGCCGCCGGTCTGCCCGGGTGGGCCGCGGCCGGGGCGCCGGGCCCCTTGGTCATTCCCCGACTCCCGGAGCCTCGGCCCCCGAAGTCCTGGGCAGTCGCACCCGCTCCAGCGCCTCGGCGATCAGGTCGACGCCCTCGCTGGCCACCACGGTGGCCCGCCAGAACTGCCCGACCTCCGGGTTCTCGACGCCGTTCAGGGTGGTCAGGCCGTCGGTCTCCGGAGCCTGGTGGGCGGAGCGGCCTTCGACCACGCCGTCCTCGACCGACTCGATCAGCACCTCGACCTCGGTGCCGATCCGCTGCTCGGCCCGCTGGGCGGTCATCTCCTCGGCGAGGCGGCTCAGCCGGCTCAGCCGGTCCGCGACCACGTCCTCGGGCAGCTTGCCGTCGTAGGTCGCGGCCTCGGTGCCCTCCTCGTCGGAGTAGCCGAAGACGCCGATCGCGTCCAGTCCGGCGTGGGTGACGAAGCGCTCCAGCTCGGCGTAGTCCTCCTCGGTCTCCCCGGGGAAGCCGACGATGAAGTTGGACCGGGCGCCGGCCTGTGGGGCCTTGTCGCGGATGGTCTTCAGCAGCTCCAGGAACTGGTCGGTGGAGCCGAAGCGGCGCATCCGGCGCAGCACGGCGGGCGCCGAGTGCTGGAAGGACAGGTCGAAGTACGGCACCACGTCGGTGGTCCCGGTCATCGCGTCGATCAGGCCCGGGCGCATCTCGGCGGGCTGCAGGTAGGAGACCCGGACCCGCTCGACGCCCTCGATCGCGGAGATCTCGCCGAGCAGCGTCTCCAGCAGCCGGATGTCGCCGAGGTCCTTGCCGTACGAGGTGTTGTTCTCGCTGACCAGGACGATCTCGCGGACGCCCTGCTCGGCCAGCCACCGGGCCTCGTGCAGGACGTCGGAGGGGCGGCGGGAGATGAACGAGCCCCGGAAGGCCGGGATGGCGCAGAAGGAGCAGCGCCGGTCGCAGCCGGAGGCGAGCTTGACCGAGGCGACCGGGCTGTCGTCCAGCCGCTTGCGCAGGGTGCGCGGGCCGGAGGCGGGCGCGAGGCCGTCGGGCAGGTCGGCGATCGGCTCGGCGGCGGCCTCGGCGCCATGGCCGGGCAGCGCGACGGCCTCCGCGGCGGACTGCCGCTCGGCGGGGCTGATCGGCAGCAGCTTGCGGCGGTCGCGCGGGATGTGCGGGGCGTGGTGGCCGCCGGAGAGGATGGTCTGCAGGCGGTCGGAGATGTCGGCGTAGTCGTCGAAGCCGAGCACGCCGTCCGCCTCGGGCAGCGCGTCGGCGAGCTCCTTGCCGTACCGCTCGGCCATGCAGCCGACCGCGACGACGGCCTGGGTGCGGCCGTGGCCCTTGAGGTCGTTGGCCTCCAGCAGGGCGTCCACGGAGTCCTTCTTGGCGGCCTCGACGAAGCCGCAGGTGTTGACGACGGCGACGTCCGCCTCGGCGGCGTCGTCGACGAGCAACCAGCCGTCGGCTTCCAGTCGCCCGGCGAGTTCCTCGGAGTCCACCTCGTTGCGGGCGCATCCGAGCGTGACAAGGGCGACAGTGCGGCGTTCAGGCATAGGCCCAAGATTAACGCGCGGCCTCCGGTGCCGTTCGCCCCGGAGGCCGTGTGCCATGGATCAGCTGATCATCAACGGCCCTCGACGGCCCCTGTGGTCAGCCAGCCTGCGGGTCTCCGGGGGTGTACGTGACGTGCACCACCTGGCCGTCCTTGCCGAGAACTCCGAGGTCCTTGCCGTTGACGTACGCGTGCACGGCCCCGCCGTTGCCGAGCACCAGCTTGATCTGCTTCGGGTCGGTGAAGGTCTGGTCCTGGCCGTCGCTGATGTTGTTCTGGAACAGCGACTTGCCGTTGCCGTCCATCGCCGAGACCCAGCTGGTGCCCTGGGCGACCAGCTTCACGGTGACCTTGTCGGCCGGGACGGCGGCGATCGCGGCGGCGCTCGGCGTGGGCGCCGGCGGCTGGACGGCGGGCGTTTCCGGGGCGACCGAGCCGGTGCCGGCGCCGCTGGGCAGCGGCGCGCTGGCGGAGCCGGTGGTGCCGTGGCTGCCCTTGCCGCTCACCAGGTTGAAGCCGATCAGCGCGACCACCGCGACGATCGCGGCGACCATGGCCGCCGCCCAGTTCGGCCGGCCGCGGCTGGGCACCCTGATCGGGCCGCTGTCGATCAGCTGGGTGGCCGGGCGCTTGGCGGCCGGCGAGCCGCCGTGGCCGGCGTCGTAGCGGGCGACCAGCGCCTCGCCGTCCACGCCGACCGCGCGGGCGATCGAGCGGATGTGCCCGCGGGCGTAGAAGTCGCCGCCGCAGCGGTCGAAGTCGTCCTCCTCGATGGCGTGGACGATCGGCACCCGCACCCGGGTCGCGGTACTCACCTGGTCCACCGTGAGTCCCGCCTCGATCCGGGAGGCGGACAGCACCCGGCCGATGCTCGGGGCATCGGCCGCCTGCACCGCGTCGTCGGTCGGCTCGACGGACGACGGGGTGTTCTCGCGGTCGGAGGACTTGCCGATGGTCACGGGGCACGCCTTTCGAGCGGATGGCCACCTGCTGGAGAACAGTGTAGGGGCGTGGACGGATCGTTGCCCAAGCAGAAACGGGACGGAATGCGCGCGCCCGTTCCGACCGGGGGCCGACCCCCCGCTGACCGGTCGTCAGCGGGGACTCGCGGGGACCCGGAGTGTGCTTTCCGGCCTGTGCCGCGGTGTACGGACGTTCGGCTCCCCACACCGCGCCTACCCTCCTCCGAACGAGTGAACACACCCGGAGGGCACGGCCCGTCAGCCCCGCAGGGTCATCAGCACGCCGTCCAACTCGTCCGGCTTCACCAGGACGTCGCGGGCCTTGGAGCCCTCGCTCGGACCGACGATCCCGCGCGACTCCATCAGGTCCATCAGCCGGCCCGCCTTGGCGAAGCCGACCCGGAGCTTGCGCTGGAGCATCGAGGTCGAGCCGAACTGGGTGGAGACCACCAGCTCGGCCGCCTGGATCAGCAGGTCGAGGTCGTCGCCGATCTCCTCGTCGATCTCCTTCTTCGGCCCGGCCCCGGCCATCACGTCGTCCCGGTAGACGGCGCTCAGCTGGTCCTTGCAGTGCTGCACCACCTTGGCGATCTCCGCCTCGGTGACGAACGCGCCCTGCATGCGGACCGGCTTGCTCGCGCCCATCGGCAGGAAGAGCGCGTCGCCCTTGCCGATCAGCTTCTCCGCGCCGGGCTGGTCCAGGATGACCCGGGAGTCGGCCATCGCGGAGGTCGCGAAGGCCAGCCGGGACGGCACGTTGGCCTTGATCAGGCCGGTGACCACGTCCACCGAGGGCCGCTGGGTGGCGAGCACCAGGTGGATGCCGGCCGCGCGGGCCAGCTGGGTGATCCGGACCACCGAGTCCTCGACGTCGCGCGGCGCGACCATCATCAGGTCGGCCAGCTCGTCGACGATCACCAGCAGGTACGGGTACGGCCTCAGCTCCCGCTCGCTGCCCAGCGGCGGGGTGACCCTGCCGGCCTTCACCGCCTCGTTGAAGTCGTCCACGTGCCGGAAGCCGTACGCCGCGAGGTCGTCGTAGCGCAGGTCCATCTCGCGCACCACCCACTGGAGGGCCTCGGCGGCCTTCTTGGGGTTGGTGATGATCGGCGTGATCAGGTGCGGGATGCCCTCGTACGCGGTCAGCTCGACCCGCTTGGGGTCGACCAGGACCATCCGCACCTCGTCCGGGGTGGCCCGGGCGAGGATCGAGGTGATCAGGCAGTTGATGCAGGACGACTTGCCGGCGCCGGTCGCACCGGCCACCAGGATGTGCGGCATCTTGGCGAGGTTGGCCATCACGGTGTGGCCCTCGACGTCCTTGCCCATGCCGACGACCATCGGGTGGGTGTCCTCCGCGGCCGTGCGCGAGCGCAGCAGGTCGCCGAGGTTGACCATCTCGCGGTCCCGGTTGGGGATCTCGATGCCGACCGCGGACTTGCCCGGGATCGGGCTGATGATCCGCACGTCCGGGCTGGCCACCGCGTACGCGATGTTCTTGGCCAGCGCGGTGATCCGCTCCACCTTGACGGCCGGGCCGAGCTCGACCTCGTAGCGGGTGACCGTCGGGCCGCGGGTGAAGCCGGTGACCTTGGCGTCCACCTTGAACTCGGCGAAGGTGCCGGTGAGCTGGGCCACCACCTCGTCGTTGAGGGCACTGCGGGCCTTGGCCGGGCCGCCGCGCTCCAGCAGGTCGAGCGAGGGCAGCGCGTAGGTGATGCCCTCACCGAGCTGGAGCTGCTCCATCCGCACCGGCGCCGGGCCGTGCTCCGCGGGCGCGCCCGGTCCGCCGCTGCGCGCGGCCGGGACGGCGGGCTCCTCCGGCGCGGCAGTGAGGTCCTTGACCTGGTGCATCATGTCCGCCACCGCGGAGGAGGCGGGCACCCCGTAGACCAGCGCGCCGTCCAGGTCGGCGGCCGCGCCGGCGGCGAGGTCGCGGGTGGCGTACGGGTCCGGCGGCTCCTTGTCGAGCGAGACCCGGACGGCCTCCGGCTGCTCCTCGTCGTCGACGCTCTGTTTGCGCCGCCGACGGCGACGGCGGGCGGCCACCTCGTCGGTCGGGTCTTCACCGTCGGTGTCCAGGGTGAACGGCATGGCGTCGGGGTCGGCGTCCTCCGGCGGGTCGGTGGACAGCTCGCGCTCCGGCGTACGCCCCCAGCGCAGCTCGTCCTCCGGCCCGGGCTCGATCACGCCGAGCCGTACGAACATCCCCCGCACCCGCTCGCCGATCCGGTTGACCGGGGTGGCGGTGACCACCAGCAGGCCGAAGAATGCCAGCAGCAGGAGCAGTGGCACGGCCAGCGCCGGCCCGGCGGCGGCCATCATCGGGGTGGACGCGGCCCAGCCGATGATCCCGCCGGCCGCCCTTATCCGGGAGGCCCCGCTGCCCATCATGGGCGCGCCGCACCCGATGTGGACCAGGCCGAGGACGCCGACCAGCAGCGCGCCCAGCCCGATCACGATCCGGCCGTTGGCCTCCGGCAGCTCGGGGTGGCGCCAGAGCCGAATCGCGATCCCGGCCAGCAGGAACGGCACCAGCACGTCGAGCCGCCCGAACAGCCCGGACACCACGGCGGTGGCCGCCTCACCCAGCCAGCCCTGCGGGCTGAACCAGGTGCCGGCGGCGGTCACCATCCCGAGTGCGAACAGCACCAGGCCCAGACCGTCCTTGCGGTGGGCCGGGTGGAGGTTCTTGGCGCCGTCGCCGACGCCGCGGAAGATCGCGGCGATCGGGCTCGCCAAGGCGTTGAGGAGCCGCATCAGCCCCGAGCGGGACGGCGGTGGCGGCGGGGCCGACTTGGCCGCCGCCTTCTTCGCGGGCGCCCTGCGAGCTGCCGCCTTCTTCGCGGGCGGCTTGCCCGGGGCCTTCACCGCGGCCTTCTTGGACGGTCCCGGAGTCGACTTACGTGCCGCGTTCCCGGGCGTGCGAGTGGCCATGGGTCAGCAGCCTACCGGTGTGGACCACCGGTGCACATGCGGCCGAGCCGGAGCGCCTGGACGTGTCGCAGACACATCGTCACGCTGACCGGCTTTCACCCGGCCGCACCGTCAAACCACCCGAACGGCCCAACGCGGGGCGCCGGCTCCGCGCGCGCCCGGCGGACGTCCTACGAGCTGCCCGGGCGCATCGCGTCCAGGGCCCGGCGCAGGCCGACGAGCTTGCGCTCCAGGTGCGCCGCGGTGGCGGCCACTCCGGCGTCCTCGACCCCGTCCAGCTGCTTGCCCAGCGCCTCCGCCTGCTCCTCGACCGCCGCCAGCCGTGCGGACAGCTCGCCCAGCAGCGCCCCGCCGAGGGCCGGCTCGCCGCCGCCTGCCTCCAGCTGCAGCCGCAGCAGCGCGGCCTGCTCCTTCAGCTGGCAGTTCTTGACGTACAGGTCGACGAAGACCGAGACCTTGGCCCGCAGCACCCACGGATCGAAGGGCTTGGAGATGTAGTCCACCGCCCCGGCCGCGTAGCCGCGGAAGGTGTGGTGCGGCCCGTGGTTGATCGCGGTGAGGAAGATGATCGGGATGTCCCGGGTGCGCTCGCGGCGCTTGATGTGGGCGGCGGTCTCGAAGCCGTCCATGCCCGGCATCTGGACGTCCAGCAGGATCACCGCGAAGTCGTCGGTCAGCAGCGCCTTGAGCGCCTCCTCGCCGGAGGCGGCGCGCACCAGCGTCTGGTCCAGGGCGGAGAGGATCGCCTCCAGCGCCAGCAGGTTCTCCGGTCGGTCGTCGACCAGGAGGATCTTCGCCTTCTGCATGGGGGCCCGCCCTCCTGTCGCCTGCCTGCCGCCCGGTGAAGGCACCCGCGTAATGCCCACCGCTACCCCGGTCATGCTAGCCGCACCCCCTCGCCCGGCACATCGCTCCGTCGGGACCCGATCCGGAGCGGCGCGCAGTCAGTGCTCCGGCGCACGCTCACCCGTGTGTCGCCGTCCGGTCACTGTTCGCAACGATCGGTGACCCTACCGGGTTCCCGGGCCCGTCCGCCAGCAAACCGACCGACCGGCAGGCGTGAACCCCGGGGCCCGGCCCGGAGTTCACGCCGCACGGAACGCACCTTTCGACGGCTCGCTCGCTTCACTCACTCACGCCCGCGCTCCCCGTTCAACCACTCGTGCATCACCGACAGCAGGTGGTCGGTCTCCACCGGCTTGGTGATGTGGTCGGTGGCGCCCGCCTCCAGCGACTTCTCGCGGTCGCCCTTCATCGCCTTGGCGGTCAGCGCGATGATCGGCAGCCCGGCGAACTGGGGCATCCGACGGATCGCCTCGGTGGTCGCGTAGCCGTCCATCTCCGGCATCATGATGTCCATCAGGACCAGCGCCACGTGCTCGTGCTGCTCCAGCATCTCGATGCCCTCGCGGCCGTTCTCGGCGTACAGGACGGTCAGGCCGTGCTGCTCCAGCACGCTGGTCAGGGCGAACACGTTGCGCACGTCGTCGTCCACGATCAGCACCTGCTGGCCGTCGAAGCGGGTGTCGCCGCGGACCGGCCGGGGCTGCTGCGCGGGCTCCGCCTGGCGGGGCGCGGCGGCGCTCTCCAGGGCGGCGCTGCGCCGGCGCTCCAACGCCCCGCGGCGGCGCTCCTCGGCCAGCTCCCGGACCTCCTGGGCCCAGTGGTCGGCCGGGTTCTCACCCACCGGCACCGGCAGGCCCACCGGGGTCACCCCGACCGAGGCGCGCGGCACCGGCTGGTTCGCCGTCCCCGGGCGCTCGGCCGACCGCTCGGCGGCGGCCTCCGGGGCGTCGGTGCGCAGCGGCAGGTAGAGCGTGAAGGTCGAGCCCTTGCCCAGCTCGCTCTCGGCGTGGATCTCGCCGCCGAGAAGCCGGGCGATCTCGCGGCTGATCGACAGCCCGAGGCCGGTGCCGGCGTACTTGCGGCTGATGGTGCCGTCGGCCTGCTTGAACGCCTCGAAGATCTCCCGCAGCTTGTTGCCGGGGATGCCGATGCCGGTGTCGGAGACCGAGAAGGCGATCAGCTCGTCGTCCGGGCCCTGGATCGAGCCGAACTCCAGCAGTCGCTCGCGCACGTGCTGGGGGACGTCCCGGCCGGCCGCGCTGATCGAGAAGTCGACGCCGCCGGTCTCGGTGAACTTGACGGCGTTGGAGATCAGGTTGCGCAGCACCTGCTGGAGCCGCTGCTCGTCGGTGTGCAGGGTGACCGGCAGGGCGGGCGAGACCCGCACCGCGAAGTCCAGGTTCTTGTCCACGGCGACCGGCTGGAAGGTGGCCTCGACGTAGTCGACCAGCTGGACCAGGGCGATCCGGGCCGGACGGACGTCCATCTTGCCCGCCTCGACCTTGGACAGGTCCAGGATGTCGTTGATCAGCTGGAGCAGGTCGGAGCCGGCGCCGTGGATGGTGTCGGCGAACTCGACCTGCTTGGGCGAGAGGTTGCCCTCGTTGTTGTCGGAGAGCAGCTTGGCCAGGATCAGCAGCGAGTTGAGCGGGGTGCGCAGCTCGTGCGACATGTTGGCGAGGAACTCGCTCTTGTAGCGGGAGGCCAGGGCGAGCTGTTCGGCGCGCTCCTCCAGGACCTGCCGAGCCTCCTCGATCTCGCCGTTCTTGATCTCGATGTCGCGGTTCTGCTGGGCGAGTTGCTCGGCCTTCTCCTGCAACTCCTCGTTGGTGCGCTCCAGTTCCTCCTGGCGCGCCTCCAACTCGGCGGATCGCATCGACAGCTCGGCGGTGAGCCGCTGGGATTCCAGCAGCAGGCCCTCGGTCTTGGTGTTGACGCTGATGGTGTTGACGGTGACGCCGATCAGGTCGGCGATCTGGTTGAGGAAGTCCAGCGCGACAGTGGTGAAGGAGCTGAAGGTGGCCAGCTCGATCACACCGAGCAGCCGGCCCTCGAACTGCACCGGCAGCACCACGATGTGGGTCGGCGAGGCCTCACCGAGGCCGGAGGCGATCTTGAGGTACCCGGGCGGCGCCTCCTTGACGATGATCGCCCGCTTCTCCACCGCCGCCTGGCCGATCAGCGACTCGCCGGGCCGGAAGGTGGTCGGCATCGCCCGCCGCTGGTAGCCGTAGCTGCCGATCAGCCGCAGCACGGTGTCGTTCTCGTCGTCGTCCTCGGTGATCAGCTCGGCGGTGCGGCCGGCCGGCTGGGCCAGGAAGAAGGCGCCGTGCTGGGCGGAGACCACCGGGGTCAGCTCGGTCATGATCAGCGAGGCGACCGCCTCCAGGTCCCGGCGGCCCTGGAGCAGGCCGGAGATCCGGGCCAGGTTGGTCTTGAGCCAGTCCTGCTCCTGGTTGGTGCGGGTGGTCTCGCGCAGGTTGGCGATCATCTGGTTGATGTTGTCCTTGAGCTCGTCGAGCTCCCCCGCGGCGTCCACGTCGATCCGCAGGCTCAGGTCGCCCCTGGTCACCGCGGTGGCGACCTGGGCGATCGCGCGCACCTGCCGGGTCAGGTTGTTGGCCAGCTCGTTCACCGACTCGGTGAGGTCCTGCCAGGTGCCGTCCACGCCGGGCACCCGGGCCTGGCCGCCCAGGCGCCCGTCGGTGCCCACCTCTCGGGCGACCCGGGTGACCTCGTCGGCGAAGGCCGAGAGCTGGTCGACCATGGTGTTGATGTTGGTCTTGAGCTGGAGGATCTCGCCGCGCGCGTCGACGTCGATCTTCTGCGACAGGTCACCGCGGGCGACCGCCGTGATCACCAGCGCGATGTTGCGGACCTGGCCGGTGAGGTTGTTGGCCATCTGGTTGACGTTGTCGGTCAGGTCCTTCCAGATGCCGGCCACGCCCGGCACGCTCGCCTGACCGCCCAGGGTGCCGTCGGTGCCCACCTCGCGGGCCACCCGGGTGACCTCCACCGCGAACGCGGACAGCTGGTCGACCATGGTGTTCAGGGTCCCGGCGAGCGTCGCGATCTCGCCCTGGGCATCGATGGTGATCTTCTTGGAGAGGTCGCCGCGGGCCACCGCGGAGGCAACCTCGGCGATGTTGCGCACCTGACCGGTCAGGTTCGACGCCATGAAGTTGACGTTGTCGGTCAGGTCCTTCCAGATGCCCGACACCCCGCGCACCCGCGCCTGGCCGCCCAGGATGCCCTCGGTACCCACCTCGCGCGCCACCCGGGTGACCTCGTCGGCGAAGGCCGACAGCTGGTCGACCATCGTGTTGACGGTGGTCACCAGCTCCAGGATCTCGCCCCGGGCGTCGACGGTGATCTTCTTCGACACGTCGCCGCGCGCCACCGCGGTGGTCACCTCGGCGATGCTGCGGACCTGGCTGGTCAGGTTGTTGGCCATCAGGTTGACGCTGTTGGTCAGGTCCTTCCAGGTGCCGGACACCCCGGGCACGCTGGCCTGGCCGCCGAGGATGCCCTCGGTGCCGACGTCCCGGGCCACCCGGGTCACCTCGTCCGCGAACGAGGAGAGCTGGTCCACCATCGTGTTGATGGTGTTCTTCAGCTCCAGGATCTCCCCGCGCGCGTCCACCTGGATCTTCTGCGACAGGTCGCCCTTGGCGACCGCGGTCGTCACCTGGGCGATGTTGCGCACCTGATCGGTGAGGTTGTTCGCCATGAAGTTGACGTTGTCGGTCAGATCCCGCCACACCCCGGCCGCCCAGGGCACCTGCGCCTGACCGCCGAGCCGCCCCTCGGTACCCACCTGACGGGCCACCCGGGTCACCTGTTCAGCGAAGCCGGACAGCTGGTCCACCATCGTGTTGATGGTGTTCTTCAGCTCCAGCATCTCGCCGCGCGCGTCCACCTCGATCTTCTGCGAGAGGTCCCCGCGCGCCACCGCCGTGGTCACCTGGGCGATGTTGCGCACCTGGCCGGTCAGGTTGTCGGCCATGAAGTTCACCGAGTCGGTGAGTTCGCGCCACACCCCGGCCACGCCCGGCACCTGCGCCTGACCACCGAGCCGGCCCTCGGTACCGACGTCCCGGGCCACCGTGGTGACCTGGGCGGCGAAGCTGTTCAGCTGGTCCACCATCGTGTTGACGGTGTTCTTCAGCTCCAGCATCTCGCCGGCCACGTCCACGGTGACCTTGCGGGACAGGTCGCCCTTGGCCACCGCCGTGGTCACCTGGGCGATGTTGCGCACCTGCGCGGTCAGCCGGCCCGCCATGGTGTTGACCGAGTCCGCCAGGTCCTTCCAACTGCCGGACACACTGCGGACCTTGGCCTGACCGCCGAGCTTGCCCTCGGTGCCCACCTCGCGGGCCACCCGGGTCACCTCGTCGGTGAACTCCGAGAGCTGGTCCACCAGTCCGTTGACGGTCCGCCCGATCTTCAGGTACTCGCCGCGCAGCGGGTGGCTCACCCCGTTGCTGTGCAGCGAGCGCAGCTCCATCTTCTGGTCCAGGTCGCCCTCGGCGATCGAGCTCAGCACCCGGCCCACCTCGGCCATCGGACGGGCCAGGTCGTCGATCAGCGCATTGCAGTTGTCGACGGCCGCCATCCAGGCGCCCTCGCCCGCACCGGTCTCCAGCCGCTCGTTCAACCGGCCCTCGCGGCCCACCGCCCGCCGCACCCGGGCCAGTTCACCGGTCAGGTGCTGGTTGCGCTCGGCGACCTCGTTGAACACCGCGGCGATCTCCGCCAGCGGCCCGTCGCCCGGAACCGTCAGCCGGCGACGGAAGTTGCCGTCCCGCATCGCGGTCAACGCGGCCAGCAGCTTGCGCAGATCGGCCGGCTCGGCGCCGCGGTTGTGACCCGATCGCCGGCCGGCCGCGCTCCGCAGCGCCGTCCCGGACCGTCCACCGCGCGGAGCGGGCGGCGTCGTACCGGTTGCGTCCTTGGTTGCGTCCTTGGTGGCCGAACTCAACGGGCCCCTCCCACATAGTGAACTGTCCGGTGACCGCCGTGCCGTACGGCACGCACCCGGGCACCGGCCCGGCTGGGCTGCGTACCGGCGGACCCCACGGCGCACCGGCACCCACACGACCGTACTGCTCCCACCAGCCGTCGCGGACCCCCCAGTCTGGCAGCACTGGCACCGGGTATACGGGTGGTTGCGCTCGGTTGGTACCGCACCGTCCGAAACAGGTGGGCAGAATCACCCCCAGGTGCCTGTTTCGCGGCCCCGCCCCCACGGGGAACCAAGCGGAAAGTAGGGTGGAGCGCTGCACCGGGCCGCGACCCGACCCAGCGACGCCGCCCACCCCGACGGCGCGCACGGGGAAGTCGGCGCCGCACCCCGAACAGCCAGGGCAAGAGCAGCAGAGGAGAAGTGGCAACGTGGTCACCGCGCGCGCAGCCGCCACCTTCGATCCCGACGGCCGGTCCGCGGCCGCCGCCCGGGGGTTCGTCCGGGACGCGCTGCTCGGCTGGGGCCTGCCCGAGGTCGTGGACGACGCCGTCGTCCTGGTCAGCGAACTGGTCACCAACGCCGTCGTGCACGCCGGCACCGCCGCCGAGGTCTGCTGCCTGCGCGAGGAGGAGACCGTCCGGATCGAGGTCACCGACCACCACCCCGAGCGCGGCCTGCCCTCGCTCGGCGACGGGCACCGCTACGCCGACCCCGACGGCGAGGGCGGCCGGGGCCTGCTGATGTGCTCCGCCCTGGCCGAGCGCTGGGGCGTCGAGTACGCGGCCGGGCAGAAGACCGTCTGGTTCCGGCTCACCCTGCCCGCCCACGTGGTCGGCACCCGCTACGCCGTCCCCGCCACCCCCGGCAGCGACCTGCCCAGCAGCCCCGGACCGGTGCACGTCGCCGTCGTCCAGCTCGACGAGGACGGCCGCGTCCTGGCCTGGAACCCGGACGCCGCGGCCCTCTTCCAGTACCCCGCCACCGCCGTCCTCGGCCGTCCCTGGGCCGACCTCGCGGTCTGGCCGCAGTCCCCCGGCCGCGGCCTCGGCCTCACCGACACCCTGCGGCTGGCCCGCTGGGAGGGCGGCTACGGCGTCCGCCGCGCCGACGGCGAGGAGGTCGAGGTGTACGGCGTCCAGGTGCGCGTGCGTGACACCGAGGGCGTTCCCTCCACGCTCTGCCTGCTCGTCCTCGAACCCGACCGCGCCGTGCTGCGCTCCCCCGCCCGCACCCTGCCCGGCGAGCGCCCCGACCCGACCGGCCCCCGGCTCGACCTGCTGGCCGGCCCGGTCGACACCGACGACCTCGACACCCTGCTGCAGCGCACCGTCGAACGCGCCCGCGACCTGCTCGACGCCGACGCCGCGTACCTGCTGCTCACCAGCGACGACGAGACCGAGTTCGAGCTCCGCGCCGCCGCCGGCCTCAACCACGGGCACCGCCGGCACGCCCGTTTCCCGGTCGGGACCGGCAACCGCTACGACTCCGCCCGGCTGCCCTCCGTCCACGAGGACCTCGCCGCCCGCCCCACCGGCCTGCCGCTGCTCGCCGACAGCGGCATGCGCTCCCTGGTCACCGTCCCGCTCAAGGTCGAGGGCCGGCTGATCGGCTCGCTCGGCATCGCCACCGCCGTGCCCGGCCGCTACGACAACGAGGACGCGCTGCGGCTGCAGTTCGCGGCCGACCGGGTCGCCCTGGCCGTCGAGAGCACCCGGCTGACCGAGCTGGAACGGCTGCGCCGCGGCTCGCTGTCCTTCCTCGTCGAGGCCTCCGACCTGCTGGCCGGCACGCTCGAACACGAGCAGACCCTCGCCCTGATGGCCCAGATGGCCGTCCCCACCCTCTCCTCCTGGTGCGCCGTCTACACCAACGGCGACCACGGCGCCTCGGCCGGCCTCGCCTTCGTCCTGCACGAGGACGAGGACCGGATCGACCCGCTGCGCGACCTGCTCGACAAGACCCCCGCCCCCGAGGCCGGCCCCACCCACGGCGTCCGATTCTGGACGGCTCCCGCCGGGACCGCCGAGGCCCTCGGCCTCACCGACGGCCCCGAACTGGCCGGACTGCTCGGCGAGACCGTGGTGCTGCCGCTGACCGCCCGCAACCGGGTCATCGGCCTGCTCGCGCTGGGCGTCCCGTCCGGCGTCCGCTTCCGCCAGGAGATCCTCGAACTCGCCGAGGACCTCTCCCGGCGGGCCGCCCTCGCCCTCGACAACTCCCGGCTCTACTCGGAGCGCACCGCCACCAGCCAGGCCCTCCAGCGCAGCCTGCTGCCCCCGGACCTGCCCGAGATCCCGGGCGTCGAGGTGGACGTCTACTACCAGGCGGCCGGCGAGGGCAACGAGGTCGGCGGCGACTTCTACGACCTGTTCACCATCCGCGAGGGCACCTACGGCTTCGCGATCGGCGACGTCTGCGGCACCGGCCCCGAGGCCGCCTCGGTCACCGGCCTGGCCCGGCACTCGCTGCGGCTGCTCGCCCGCGAGGGCCTGGACGCCCCGCAGGTGCTCCGCCGGCTCAACGCGGCCATCCTGGACGAGGGTTCGCGCAGCCGCTTCCTCACCCTGCTCTACGGCGAACTGACGCCCCGCCCGGACGGCAGCACCGAACTGTCCCTGGTCTGCGCCGGCCACCCGCTGCCGCTACGACTGCGCACCGACGGCCGGGTCGACCGGGCCGCCACCCCGCAGCCACTGCTCGGCGTCATGGACGACCTCGACCTCACCGCCGAGCACCTGGTGCTCTCCCCCGGCGAGGTCCTGCTCTGCGTCACCGACGGTGTCACCGAACGCCGCGAGGGGCGGCGGATGCTGGGCGACGACGGCCTGGCCGAGGTACTCACCGGCTGCACCGGCCTGACCGCCGGGGCGGTCGCGCTGCGGGTGCAGCGCGCGGTCGAGCGCTTCGCCCCGGAGCCGCCGTCCGACGACATGGCGATCCTGACCCTGCGGGTGCCGACCCAGCGCACCGCCTGACACGGTCACAAATTGTTATCTTCACAAGGGTACAAGCGAGTTGGGCCGGGTACACCGATCTAGCCGGGGAATCTCCCCCGGCGGGGACGTGACCAGCGGCTCTCCGCTGGCCCATCACTTCTGACCTCACTTCTGACCGCTGCCCGCGCACGCCCTTCGCCGTGCGCCCTCGGCGCGGTCGCGCGCATCCACTCACCGACACGACACCAAGCGTCACTGCGCCCTGCGCGCGCCCAGAGTGAAAGGAGCCTCCGGTGAGCAACGACGCTACCGGGGCATCGAACGCCCGCTCCACCGGAGCCGACGCGGGTAACCTCGGCTACCTCGCCCTCGGCCTGACACTGCTCGCCTACGGTCTGCTCTCCACCGGAATCCTGCACGGCGCCGGTGTCGGGGACGCGGCCCACCTCGCCCACCTGCTCGGCGGCGTCACCCTCTTCATCGCGGGCCTGTGGCAGCTCCGCCGCGGCGAGGGCTTCACCGGCACCGCCTTCACCAGCCTCGGCGCCTTCTGGGCGACCTGGTCGGTGGCGGGCGGCGTGAGCAAGAACGCGGCCGGACTGTTCCTGCTGCTGTGGGCCCTGCTCGCCCTCAGCCTCACGGCGGCCAGCTGGGGCGCCGGTCTGTTCAGTCGCGCCGTCTACGGTCTGCTGACGCTCTCCCTGGTGCTGTCCGCCATCGCCACCTTCGGTGGGTACGGCGGCCTCGCCAAGGCGGCCGGCTGGATCGCGGCCGTCTCCGGGCTCGTCGCCTGGTACTGGGCCACCTCCGCACTGAGCAACGGCTCCTGGGGGAAGGTCGCCCTGCCGGTCAAGTGATCTGCTTCAGTCGCTCCTCGGCACCACTGCGGGGTCGGGTCGCCGTCTCGACGGCGGCCCGACCCCGTCGGCGCGCCACCAACGCCAGGACGACGTAGGCGAAGAGCAGGATCGCAACGGCGACGATGCCGTCCGCCCAGAAGTGGTTGGCCGTCACCACGACCACCGCGACCGTCAGCACCGGATGCAACACCACCACCCAGCGGAACGGGCTCGGCGACACCCGCACCACCGCGACCGCCGCCAGCACGCACCAGGCGACGTGCACCGACGGCATCGCCGACAGCTGATCGGCCACCACCCCGCCGACCGCACCCCCGTACACCGACTGCCCGTACTCGGCGGCCACGTCGACGAACCCGCTCTGCGGCAGCATCCGCGGCGGCGCCACCGGGATGAACTGCACCAGCAGACAGACCGCGGTGGTGATCACCACCGTGTTGCGCACCCACGCGTAGCGCTCCCGGTGCCGCAGGAACACCCAGAGCAGCACAGCAAGCATCACGGCGAAGTGCATGACCGCGTAGTAGTAGTTCGCCAGCCTCACCAGCACCGGGTACGGCGTGATCGCCGCCTGCCAGGACGCCTCGTTCGGCAGTCCGATGATCTGCTCGGTGTGGTGGATCCAGCTCGCCCGGTCCAACGCGTGGTCGGCGCTCATCACCGACAGGTGCCCCACCAACTGCCAGAGCGCGAACAGCGCCAGCAGGGTGCCGGCCTCCCGCAGCAGCGCCGAGACCCCCGGCTTCCGGACCCTCGCGGCGACGTACGCACCACCGTAGAGGCCGACGGCGGCACCCCCGGCGGACTGCCAGGTCAGGGTCAGGTTCTGCATTGGCAGAGGTTAACGCAAAAAGACCCCCTCCCGAATGGGAGGGGGTCTTTTTGGAATGATTGTTCGGCGGCGTCCTACTCTCCCACAGGGTCCCCCCTGCAGTACCATCGGCGCTGTGAGGCTTAGCTTCCGGGTTCGGAATGTAACC
>NZ_JBICZB010000008.1:0-153046 GCF_043201815.1 Kitasatospora sp. NPDC048296 | reverse complement strand
GGCCGTTGTTACTTACCCTCAGGGGCGGCCCCCCCCGCGGTGGACCCGCCCCATACCCCCGGGGGCGGCGGCCCCGGCGGCCCGGGACCCGCGCCACCGCCCTCGGGCGTTCCGTGCCGGAAAGGCACGAGCGGCGCGGGTGCTCATCCGGTAGAGCTCGCCGACCGTCGTGAGGTTCTCGAAGCCGGCCAGGTACTCGTCGACCGCCGCGTACCGGCCGGACAGCCCGATCCGGACAGCCTCAGCTGGAGACCACGTACCCCGCGTCCCGCAGCTCGCCGACCACCAGCGCGCAGTGCTCCGGCCCCTTGGTCTCCAGGTGCAGGTCCACCTCGACCTCGGTCAGCCCCAGCCGGGGGTCGATCCGCACATGGGCGACGTCCAGCACATTGGCATCCACCCTGGTCAGCACGCCCAGCAGGTCCGCCAGCGAACCCGGCTTGTCCGCCAGGCGCACCCGCAGCGACAGGTAGCGCCCGGCCGCCGCCAGCCCGTGCCGCAGCACCCGCTGCATCAGCTGCGGGTCGATGTTGCCGCCGGACAGCACCGCCACCACCGGGCCCTCGAAGGAGTCCGGCTGCTCCAGCAGCGCCGCGATCGGGGCCGCCCCGGCCGGCTCGACCACCAGCTTCAGCCGCTCCAGGCCGAGCAGCAGGGCCCGCGACAGCGCGTCCTCGGAGACCGTGCGGATGCCGTCCGCCAGCGTGTTGACCACCTCGAACGGGATGTCCCCTGGGCGCCCGACCATGATCCCGTCGGCCATGGTGCCGAAGTGCTCCAGCGACACCGGCCGCCCGGCCGCCAGCGAGGGCGGGTACGCGGCCGCGGCCGCCGCCTGCACCCCCACCACCCGGACGTCCGGTCGCAGCGGCTTGACCGCTGCCGCGATCCCGGCCAGCAGCCCACCGCCGCCCACCCCGACCAGGATGGTGCGCACCTCGGGGCACTGCTCCAGGATCTCCAGGCCGACGGTCGCCTGGCCGGTGACGATGTCCCAGTGGTCGAAGGGGTGGATGAACACCGCGCCGGTCGCCTCCGAGTACCGCTGCGCGGCCAGCAGCGCCTCGTCCACGGTGGCGCCGTGCAGCCGCACCTCGGCGCCGTACTCGCGGGTGGCCGCGACCTTCGGCAGCGGCGCCGCGACCGGCATGAAGACCGTGGAGCGCACCCCCAGCAGCGAGGCCGCCAGCGCCACCCCCTGGGCGTGGTTCCCGGCGCTCGCCGCCACCACCCCGCCGGCCCGCTGGACCGGCGAGAGCCCCGCGATCCGCACGTACGCCCCGCGCAACTTGAAGGAGCCGGTGCGCTGCAGGTTCTCGCACTTCAGGTGGACCGGCGAACCGATCAGCCCGGACAGGTGCCGGCTGCCCTCCATCGGGGTCACCCGGGCGACCCCGGCGAGCATCTTCTGGGCCCCGCGGACGTCGTCGAGGGTGAGCGGCCAGTTGTGCATGATCCCAGCGTAGGGGTCGCGACACCGCCAATCGGGGACGTCGGGGCTGTTCCCGGGTCCGCCCCGCCCGCGTACGCTGCTGCTTCTGAGACTCTCTCACCGCACGACGATCGTGAGCCGCGATGACGACGACCTCGCCCCAGGCCACCGACCGAACCGAGCCCGTGCACACCCAACTCCAGTACCAGCTGGCGGTGTTCGCCCGCCGGATGGAACAGGTCCGAACCTCCGGCGGCGGCGTCGCCGCGCTGGACCGGGCCGCCTACCTGCTGCTCGACCGCCTGGAGCGGCACGGGCCCGTGAACGTCAAGGCGCTGGCCGAGGCGCTCGGAGTGGACTCCTCCACGGTGACCCGCCAGGTCGCCCCGCTGGTCGCGGCCGGACTGGTCGGCCGGGTCCAGGACCCGGCCGACCGCCGCGCGGTACGCCTCGCGCTGACCCCGGGCGGCACCGGCCGGCTCGCCGAAGTCCGGGACGGCCGGGCCGAGTTGACCCGCCGACTGACGGCCGGCTGGCCGCCCGAGGAGCAGCAGGCGTTCTGCGCCCTGCTGGCCCGCTTCAACCACGCGATGGAGTCGTACACGGCGGACCAGCAGGGGCAGTAACCCGCTCAGCCCAGCGCCTGCTTGAGGTCGGCCAGCAGGTCGTCGACCGACTCGATGCCGACCGAGACGCGCACCAGGTCGGCCGGCACCTCCAGCGGCGAACCGGCCGCCGAGGCGTGGGTCATCCGGCCCGGGTGCTCGATCAGCGACTCCACGCCGCCCAGCGACTCGCCCAGGGTGAACAGCTGCGCGCGGTTGCAGACCTCGACGGCCGCCTCCTCGCCGCCGGCGACCCGGAACGAGACCATGCCGCCGAAGGCCTTCATCTGCTTGGCGGCGATGTCGTGGCCGGGGTGCTCGGGCAGGCCCGGGTAGAGCACCTGGCTGACCTTGGGGTGGCTCGCCAGCAGCTCGGCGACCTTCTCCGCGTTGGAGCTGTGCCGGTCCATCCGGACGCCCAGCGTCTTGATGCCGCGCAGCACCAGCCAGGCGTCGAACGGGCCGGAGACGGCGCCCATCGCGTTCTGGTGGTACGCGACCTCCTCGCCCAGGCCCGCCTCGGCCAGCACCAGCGCACCGCCGACGACGTCCGAGTGGCCGCCCATGTACTTGGTGGTGGAGTGCACGACCGCGTCCGCGCCGAGCGCGATCGGCTGCTGCAGGTACGGGCTGGCGAAGGTGTTGTCGACCACCAGCAGCGCCCCGGCACCGTGCGCGACCTCGGCCAGCGCGGCCAGGTCGGTGATGCCCAGCAGCGGGTTGGACGGGGTCTCCACCCACACCGCGCGGGTGTTGGGGCGCAGCGCGGCCCGGACGTCGTCCAGGTTCTGGGTGTTGGCGACGGAGAACTCGACGCCCCAGCGGGTCAGCACCTTGGCGAACAGCCGGAAGGTGCCGCCGTAGGCGTCGTTGGGGATCACGATGTGGTCGCCCGGCTTGAGGATGGTGCGCAGCAGGGTGTCCTCGGCGGCCAGGCCGGAGGCGAAGGCGAGGCCGCGGGCGCCGCCCTCCAGCGCCGCGAGGCACTCCTCCAGCGCGGTGCGGGTCGGGTTGGCGCTGCGGCTGTACTCGTAGCCGCCCCGCAGGCCGCCCACCCCGTCCTGCTTGTAGGTGGACACCTGGTAGATCGGCGTGACGACGGCCCCGGTCTGGGGGTCTGCTTCCTGACCCGCGTGGATGGCGAGGGTCTCGAAGCCCTGGGGAAGCTGGTGCTCGGTCATGGCTCCGAGCCTAGTGGCCGTACGCCGGCGCGCTCGCCGGAATCCGCGGACCGCCCGGTGCGTTGAATCCAGGGCAACCCTCCCTAGCCCGCTGGAGCAGGCCGTGATGTTCAGCCGCGACAAGACCTCGCTCGTCCCCGCCGACCAGGCGCTGCCCGGCCGCCAGGTGCCGGCCTTCACCTTGACCGAGCCGCACACCGTGCTCGGCCACCCGCTCACCGGGCCGTACCCGGAGGGACTGGAGGTGGCCGACTTCGGGCTGGGCTGCTTCTGGGGCGCCGAGCGCACCTTCTGGCAGCTGCCCGGCGTCTGGACGACGTTGGTCGGCTACCAGGGCGGTTACACCCCGAACCCGACGTACGAGGAGGTGTGCAGCGGGCTGACCGGGCACACCGAGGCGGTCCGGGTGGTGTTCGATCCGGCCGTGGTCTCGTACGAGCGGCTGCTGAAGGCCTTCTGGGAGGCGCACGACCCGACCCAGGGCAACCGCCAGGGCAACGACGTGGGCACCCAGTACCGCTCCGCGCTCTACACCCACTCCCCCGCCCAGGCCGCCGCCGCGACCGCCACCCGGGACGCCTTCCAGCCCGCGCTGACGGCGCTCGGTTTCGGCTCGATCACCACCGAGATCGCCCCGGCCGGCCCGTTCTACCCGGCCGAGCCGTACCACCAGCAGTACCTGTCCGAGGCCAAGAACCCCAACGGCTACTGCGGTCTCGGCGGCACCGGCGCCTCCTGCCCGATCGGTGTGGCCCGCACCCGGGGCTGACCGGTCGCATCCGGGCCCGACCGGGGCCGGGCACCCGAGGTGACCGCTCCCGGGCCCGGGCGCAGACTGGAATGGCCGGCGAGTCCGGCCCGGCCACTCGCTGGCGGCCGGGCCGGACTCGTGGAGAGGAGCGCGCCATGTCCGGTCTCTACCGACGGAACTTCGACGATCCCGAGGAAGTCCGCCTGTTCGAGGAGGGCACGGGGGAGCTGCGCCTGGTCAACCTGGACGCCGGCCCGGTCGGCAGGGCCGTGTTCCAGCCGGGGTGGCAGTGGTCCAAGCACGTGAAACCGATCGCCAGGACCGACAGCTGCCAGGCCGCCCACCTGGGGTACGTGATCTCGGGCCGGATGCGGATCGTCATGGACGACGGCCAGCAGACCGACTTCGGCCCCGGCGACTTCATGGTCTGCCCGCCCGGCCACGACGCCTGGATCCTGGGCGACGAGCCGTGCGTGATCGTCGACTGGCAGGGCTTCGCGGACTACGCGAAGCGGTGAGCGGTACGGCTCAGAGCGTGGCCGGGGCCCGGTCGTGGGTCCCGTCCGTCCGGTAGGCGGGGTTCTCCGCCACCAGCTTGCCGTCGGCGTCGTAGCCGGCGACGGTGGTGCCGATCTGTTCGTGCCCCTTCGGCTCGGGGGCCTTGTGGGGCAGGACGACGTAGTACGCCGCCCAGTCCTTCATCCCGGGCGCGGTGACCAGGGTGGCGACATAGGGCTTGCCGTCCCGGAAGGCGACCAGCCGGGCCGGGGTCACGGGGCCGAGGAACATGCCGAACAGCACGTCGTGGTCGGCGTTCTCGGCGCCCTGGGTGTAGATGTTCGGCTTGCTGTGGTCGAGGTTGTCGCTGGTGACGTCCCGGCAGCCGAAGGTGCTGCGCCAGACGCCGTCGGGCCCGCGGGACTCGTCGCAGCGCTGGGTCGGCGTGACCCAGATCCGGGTGCCGTCGATCACGTCGATCTTCTCCCCGACCCCGACCCGCCGCACTGGCGAGAGCGGCAGCGCGGACGCCGTCGGGGTCGCGGTCGGGGCTGGGGTCGTGGTCGGGGTCGGAATCGTGGTTGGGGTCGGGGCGGCCTCCGGGGCCAGGGCGGCCGCCGCCGGGGGCGTCATCGCCGCCCCCGCCTCGGCCGCGACGTCCCCGACGTGCCGGGTACTGCCCGCCGTCACCGCCGTCACCCCGCAGACCAGCGCCACCGCGAGCGCGGCCGCCCCGGCCCCCGCCCTGCGCCGGAGCCGGCGGCGCCGGGCGCCGAGGATCACCGCCCCCGGGTCCGGCCCGGGCGCCAACGGGTCCTCGTCCTTGAGCAGTTCTCCGAGTCTGTCCTCGAAGCTCATACCGTCACCTCGATGTCCGTCATGGGACCCGCCGCTCCGCCGGTGCGGTCGGCGAGTTCGGGGAGTGCGCGCAGCTTCGACAGCGCCCGGTGCAGGGTGCTCTTCACCGTGCCGGGGGCGACGCCCAGTTCGGCCGCGATGGCGGCCTCGGAGAGGTCCCCGTAGTACCGCAGCACGACGACCGTCCGTTCCCGGCGGGTGAGCGCGCCCAACGCCTGGTGCACCAGCGCCCGTTGGGCCTGCAGCTCGGCGAGGTCCTCCGCCAGCGGCCGGTCCGGGGTGTGGTCGGTGGGCAGCTCTCGGTTGCGCAGCCGGCGCCACCAGTCACGGTGCTGGTTGACCACGATCCGGCGGACGTATGCGGTGGGGTCGTCGCCGGTGATCCGGTGCCAGTGCAGGTAAGCGCGTTCCAGCGCGGACTGCACGATGTCCTTGGCCCGCTCCGGGTCGCCGGTCAGCAGCTCCGCCGTCCTCAGCAGTTGGCGGCCGCTCCCGGCGACGAACGCGCTGAACTCCGCGTCCCGTCGCTGTCTCTGCTCGCGTTTCACACCCACCTGACTCCTCGGGCGGGCCGCGAGGTTCGGTCCGCCCGGGGAGAAGTTTCAGGTGACGGTCAGACCGCGCTGCCGGCCTTCCAGTCGGCCCAGCTCAGGTTCCAGCCGTTCAGGCCGTTGTCCGGGGCGACGGTCTTGTCGCCGGAGTTCACGACCTCGACCACGTCGCCGACCATCGAGGACTTGTAGAACTTGAAGCCGTCCGTGCTGCTGTCCTGCGCGCCCTTGGCGTCCTGCAGGCCGACGCAGCCGTGGCTGGTGTTCTGGCCGCCGAAGATCGACGGCGAGGACCAGTAGTTGCCGTGGACGAAGGTGCCCGAGGTGGTGAGGCGCTGGGCGTGCGGCACGTCGGCGATGTCGTACTCGCTGCCCAGGTTGACGGTCTGCGAGTTCATCCGGGTCTGGGTGAACTGCTCGGAGATGACCATCTTGCCGCCCCAGGTGGTGTGCTCGGGGGCGCCGCCGGAGATCTTGTAGACGGCGCTGACCTGGCTGTCCGTGGTGACGGTGAGCTTCTTGGTGGCGAGGTCGGCGACGCTGGTCTGGGCGCGGCCGATGGTGAAGCCCACGTCCTTGGACTGGGTGCCGAACACGCCCTTCGCGCCCTCGACGTCCTTGAGCCGGAGCTTGAGGGTGACCTTGGTGCCCTTGGCCCAGTACTCCTGCGGCCGGAAGTCGAGCCGGGTGCTGGAGAACCAGTGCCCGACGATCTCGACGCCCGGCTCGGCTATCACGGTGATCGCCTGCTGGACGGCCTTGCGGTCGGTGATCGGCTTGCTGAAGTTGATCGAGACCGGCATGCCGACGCCGACGGTCGAGCCGTCCTCGGGGGTGAAGTAGCCGACGAAGGTGTTGGCCGGGGTCGCCGTGGTGAAGGTCGCGTTGGCGTCCGCCTCCAGCTTGTCCTTGTCGAGGGCGGTGGCGGTGACGGAGTACTTGGTACCGCTGGCCGGGGCCGCGGCCGAGGTCCAGCTGGTGTTGTCCGAGGAGAGCTGGCCGGCCAGCTCCTTGCCGGTGGAGTCGGTGACCTTGACGGTGCCCAGGGTACCGTTGGCGACGGTCACCTTGACCGGGTCGCTGAAGCTGGCGCCGGTGGCGCCGTCCGCCGGGCTGACGGTGATGACGGCGGCCGAGGTCTTCGGGGCGCCGCTCCCGCCGCCCTGGCCCGGGGTCGCGCCGGCTCCGGAGCCGCCGGATCCACCGCTGCCGCCGCTGCCGCCGCTGCCGCCGCTGCCGCCGCCACTGTTGTCGTTGCAGGCCGCCAGCAGCAGCACCGGAGCCCCGATCAGGCCCGCGAGCACTCCGCGTCGGCTCCAGTTCCCTCCGGCCACCCGCCCCTGACCGTCCTGTGCCGTCACGTCGCGTCTCCCTGCTGATCATCCCGGGCATTTACGGATACAGAAACGCAATCCACCCGTTCACGGTTCCATCACCGAAGGGTAAGTGATCGTATGAGACGACCCAACTTCCCGGCGAACATGGACAAAACGCCCAGCCCGCCGAAGCGGACCGGGCGTTCACGAGCGGCCACGGTACGAGCGGCCACGGTACGGACGGCCGTTACTCGGCCGACTCGTCCACGGCGTACTCGTCCCACTCCTCGTTCTCGGGGTCGAACTCGGTCTGCGCCGACTCCCAGGTCGCCGAGGCGAGCTCGACGCCCGGAACGTCGCCGAGCAGCGCGACGGGGTCGATGAAGTGGGCGAGCGAACCCGACGGGTCCACCTCGATGGCGTCGACGGACTGGGCCCGCTCCTCGTCGTCGAGGTACTCGTCCTCGGCGACCTGCTTCAGGGCGGCCGCCTTGAGCGCGCCCTCGTCGGTGATCTCCGCGATCAGCTCGATCTTGAGCTTGACGTAACGCGGGGCGTCCTGGTCGGTCGTTTCAGTGCTGGTCATGCGTGCGAGCGTACGGGACGACGGAGCGACGGGTTGCCGGGGCGCACAGAAGGCCTGGGCGCACGGGAAGGGCCGGCCCCTCGGAGAAGGACCGGCCCCACCGTCTCTCCGCATCGGCTCCCCCACCCGGGAGCCGCGGAGACGCGCCGTACGGCGCGGTGTGCGCCGCGGGAGCCGCCGCACCCTGTCGACCGGCCGGAGCCGGACAGGGGCGGGACGACGGCGCCTCCCGCGGAGGGCCCCTCCCTCCGATGCCGGTCGGGGAGGGCGGACACGACGGGCCGGGTCAGGACCGTCCGACGCGTCCGGAGCCGACCGCGGCCACCGGGGAGCCGCTCCCGGTGGGCCGCCGCCGTCTCGCTCGGCGTCTTGCCGTTGACCACCACGATGCCGGAGCGTTGTTAACCACGTGCTGCGGGCAGGTGACGCCGGTGTACCACTTCGCCCGTGGACGAACCCACCGGATCCGTGCACGGGCGAAGCGGGGTGACCGAGCGTCAGTGGGCGGTGCCGCGGGTGGTCAGGAAGCCCAGCAGGTCCTGGCGGGTGACGATGCCCTGCGGCTTGCCCTCCACCAGCACGACCGCCGCGTCGGCCTTCTCCAGCACGGTCATCAGGTTGGTGACGGTCTCACCGGAGCCGACCACCGGCAGCGGCTTGGACATCACCTTGTCCAGGGTGTCGGTGAGCTCGATCTCCTTCGCGAAGATGCCCTCCAGCAGCAGCTTCTCCACCACCGAGCCGATCACCTCGCCGGCCATGATGTCCGGGTGCCCGGCGCCCGGGGAGACCACCGGCATCTGCGAGACGCCGTACTCGCGCAGCACCCGGACCGCCTCGGCGACCGTCTCGTTCGGGTGCATGTGGACGAACTGCGGGACGCCGCCCTGCTCGATGCTCTCCTTGCGGCCCAGCACCTCGCCGATGTGGGCCTCGTCGGTGGCCGAGGGCAGGAAGCCGTAGTCGGCCATCCAGTCGTCGTTGAAGATCTTCGACAGGTAGCCGCGGCCACCGTCCGGCAGCAGCACCACCACGACGTCGTCCGGCCCGAGCCCGCGGGCCACCTCCAGCGCGGCCACCACGGCCATGCCGCAGGAGCCGCCGACCAGCAGGCCCTCTTCCTTGGCCAGGCGGCGGGTCATCTGGAACGAGTCCTTGTCGGAGACGGCGACGATCCCGTCCGCGACGTCGCGGTCGTAGGCGGTCGGCCAGAAGTCCTCACCGACGCCCTCGACCAGGTACGGACGGCCGGTGCCGCCCGAGTAGACCGAGCCCTCCGGGTCGGCGCCGATGACCTTGACCTTGCCGCCGGAGACCTCCTTCAGGTAGTTGCCGGTACCGGAGATGGTGCCGCCGGTGCCGACGCCCGCCACGAAGTGGGTGATCTTCCCCTCGGTCTGCTCCCACAGCTCCGGGCCGGTGGAGTGGTAGTGCGAGGCCGGGTTGTCCGGGTTGGAGTACTGGTCCGGCTTCCACGCGTTCGGGGTCTCGCGGACGAGACGGTCGGAGACGTTGTAGTACGAGTCCGGGTGCTCCGGGGCGACGGCGGTCGGGCAGACGACCACCTCGGCGCCGTACGCGCGCAGGGTGTTGATCTTGTCGGTGGACACCTTGTCAGGGCAGACGAAGATGCACTTGTAGCCCTTCTGCTGGGCCACGATCGCCAGACCGACACCGGTGTTGCCCGAGGTCGGCTCCACGATCGTGCCGCCCGGCTTGAGGGCGCCCGAGGCCTCGGCGGCCTCGATCATGCGCATCGCGATGCGGTCCTTCACCGAGCCGCCGGGGTTGAAGTACTCGACCTTCGCCAGCACTGTCGCGCTGATGCCCTCGGTGACCTTGTTCAGCTTGACCAGCGGCGTGTTGCCGACCAGGTCGATGATCGAGTTGTGGTACCGCACGGGGGTCCTCCCGGTCTATGGGCATGCGAGTGCTTTCGGTAAGGCAAAGCCTAGGGCGTGGGCGCCGCCCCGGAGCTCCCCTCCGGCGCACCTCCCCCAATGGCTCACCCCCGCCGCCGCCTCCGGTACTGCCGCCCCCCATCCGGGTAAGACCGCTGTGCAGGCGGTGCGCGTCCTCCGAGGGGCGGCACGAGGACGCGAAGGGGGCACCGGATGCCAGGCGCACGGGACTCGCGGGCTCGGGTGGCCCGCCGGATCGCCACCGCGGCGGCGTACGGCGGCGGCGGGCTCGGCCTGCTGGGGGTGGGCCTGGTCGGCCTGCTGCTGACCGAGAGCAGACTCGCCATCCAGGCCATCGGCGTCCTGGAGACCGTCCCGCCCAAGGCCGACGGCGTCTACGGCGAGGCCTTCGCCGACCGCTCCGCCGCCCCGCAGCCGCCGCTGGTGCTGGCCGTCCTCGGCGACTCCACCGGCGCCGGCCTCGGCGTGGCCCGCGCCCGCGAGACCCCGGGCGCGCTGCTGGCGGCGGGCCTGGCCTCGGTGGCCGAGCGCCCGGTGCAACTGGTCAACGTGGCCCGCTCCGGCGGCCGCTCCGCCGACCTCTCCGGCCAGCTGGAACAGGCGCTGCCGCACCGCCCCGATGTCGCCGTGATCATGATCGGCGCCAATGACGTGACCCGGCACAGCCCGGCCCAGGTCGCCGTCCGTCAGCTCGGCGAGGCCGTCGCCGCCCTGCGCGCCAACGGCTGCGAGGTGGTGGTGGGCACCTGCCCGGACCTCGGGACGATCAAGCCGGTGCGTCCGCCGCTGCGCTGGGTGGCGCGGCGGCTGAGCCGCCAGCTGGCCGCCGCGCAGACCATCGCGGTGGTGGAGGCGGGCGGCCGGACCGTTTCGCTCGGCTCGCTGCTGGGCCCGGAGTTCGCCGCCCGCCCGGAGATGTTCGCCGCCGACCGCTACCACCCCTCCGCCCAGGGGTACGCCACCGCCTCGATGGCCGTCCTGCCCTCGGTCTGCGCGACGCTCGGCCTGTGGCCGGAGGAGGAGCGCCCGAGTGCCCTGGTCCCGGGCGGGACGGTGCTGCCGGTCGCGGTGGCCGCCGCGACGGCCGCCGGACGGGCGGGCACCGAGGTGGCGGCCGTGGAGGCGGAGGGCGCGGGCCGGCGCTGGGCCTTGTTGAGGCATCGGCTGCGGATCGGCCTGCCGGGCCCGGAGGGCGGGAAAGAAGCTGGTGGGGATCCCGATGGGGGTCCCGGCACGGATCCCGACACGGACCCCGGGAACACGTCGGCCAGCTCACACGCTGGAGCCGGTGACGCCTGAATGACTAAGCGGTAGCTTACCTCCCGGACCGCCAGTCCGTCGTCACTCAGCGAGGAGCCCGCCATGCCCGAAGCCGTCATCGTCAGCGCCGCCCGTTCGCCGATCGGCCGGGCCTTCAAGGGCTCGCTCAAGGACGTCCGCCCGGACGACCTGACCGCCCACATCATCCAGGCCGCCCTGGCCAAGGTCCCGCAGCTCGACCCGCGCGAGATCGACGACCTGATGCTCGGCTGCGGTCTGCCGGGCGGCGAGCAGGGCCACAACCTGGCCCGCATCGTGGCCGTGCAGATGGGCATGGACTACCTGCCCGGCGCCACCATCACCCGGTACTGCTCCTCCTCGCTGCAGACCACGCGGATGGCACTGCACGCGATCAAGGCCGGCGAGGGCGACATCTTCATCTCGGCCGGCGTCGAGACCGTCTCACGCAGCGTCAAGGGCAGCTCTGACGGCCTGCCTGGCACCATGAACCCGATCTTCGACGAGGCCCAGGCCCGCACCAAGAAGCGCGCCGAGGAGGGCGGCGGGGAGTGGCACGACCCGCGCGAGGACGGCCTGCTGCCGGACGCCTACATCGCGATGGGCCAGACCGCCGAGAACCTGGCCGCGCTCAAGGGCATCACCCGCGCCGAGCAGGACGAGTTCGGCGTCCGCTCGCAGAACCTCGCCGAGGCGGCGATCAAGGCCGGCTTCTGGGAGCGCGAGATCACCCCGGTCACGCTCCCGGACGGCACCGTGGTGAGCACGGACGACGGCCCGCGCGCCGGCGTCACCCTGGAGGGCGTGTCCGGCCTGAAGCCGGTGTTCCGCCCCGACGGCACCGTCACCGCCGGCAACTGCTGCCCGCTCAACGACGGCGCCGCCGCGCTGGTCATCATGTCCGACACCAAGGCCCGCGAGCTCGGCATCACCCCGCTCGCCCGGGTGGTCTCCACCGGCGTCAGCGGACTCTCCCCCGAGATCATGGGCTACGGTCCGGTCGAGGCCTCCAAGCAGGCGCTCAAGCGGGCCGGCCTGACCATCGGTGACATCGACCTGGTCGAGATCAACGAGGCCTTCGCCGCCCAGGTGATCCCCTCCTACCGCGACCTCGGCATCGACCTGGACAAGCTGAACGTCAACGGCGGCGCCATCGCGGTCGGCCACCCCTTCGGCATGACCGGCGCCCGGATCACCACCACGCTGATCAACTCCCTGCAGTGGCACGACAAGCAGTTCGGCCTGGAGACCATGTGCGTCGGCGGCGGCCAGGGCATGGCCATGGTCATCGAGCGCCTGAGCTGACCCCGCCGAACCACTCCGAACGGTCTGGAGCACCCGTTTGGAGTGACGTAGCGTGATTGAGGGCCGGATCACACCGCGAGGTCGATCCGGCCCTCTTCCCGTTCGCTCCCGGCCCGGAGATCGACACTGCGGAGTGGATCAACTCCACTGCGTAGAACGGTGTTACCTAACAATTTGGGGACAAGGCCGAAAGTCTTGGACGAATTAGACATTCGCCACTGCGGTAACAGCACCGCATGCGGCAGTGTGGACACGTAACCCCGTTCCGCTCCTCGCTAGGAGTACGTTCCGTGAGCGCCGTCTACACCATCCTGCTGCTGGTCCTGATCGCCGTGTCGACCGCCGCGCTGCTCCACCTCCGGGGACTCTCCCGCCGGCTGGACGCGCAGGCCGCGCCCGCACCGGTCGACGAGGCCGCGATACGCCGGGCCGTCGCCGAGGCGCTCGCCGCCGACCGTGAGCGGGAGATCACCGAGGCCCGGGCGTTCTGGGCCGAGCAGGAGGCCCGCGCGGCCGAGGACGCGCCACTGTTCGACTCCCCCTTCACCGGGGTGTTCACCGGCACCGAGGAGTGGCCGCTGTTCTTTCCCCGCCCCACCGGCCCGCAGGACGCCGCCGACAACGCCGGGACGATGGACCCGGAGTTCGGCGAGGCGCTGCGCTCCGCGCTGGAGGACCTGATCAACGAGGGCGGCACCGGCCCGGCCGAGCCCGGCACCGAGGGCGGCGCGCCGCTGCGCCCCGGCCACCCGGTCGGCGAGACCACCAAGGACGCCCGGGCCCGCCGCGAGGCCGACCTGCTGGCCACCGGTCTGGAGGCCGGGCTGCTGGACACCGAGCCGGCCGTGGCGGACGCCCCGGTCGCCGCGCCCGACCCGCGCCGCCACCCCTCGCACCCCGACTTCGTGCCGAGCCAGGCGCCGTCCCGCGAGTGGACCGACACCCGGCTGGCCGCCCTCGCCGAGGAGGCCGTCGCCCTGGTCGACGTCCGCCCGGGCCCGCTGGGCACCCTGGACGTGTACGCCTTCGCCGACGGCACCACGCTGTGCGTGGCCCCGGGCGACCGGGAGGCCGCCTACCGGCTGATCGACGCGGTCCGCGCCGGTGAGCACGTCCGGCTGCTCGGCGGCTCGCGCTTCTCCGGCTCGTACTCGCTGACCTTCTCCACCGACGAGGAGGCCGTCTACGTGCTCGCCGACCGGGTGGTCGCCAGCATCTGACGCCACCTCGGCCGCACGACGCGCCGAAGGCCGGCCGGGTCCAGGAGTCACCGACCCGGTCGGCCTTCGGCACATCCGCGCCCGTACCGACTCAGGCGCAGAGCTCGGCGGTCTCCCGCACCGCGGCCACCGCCCCGGCCAGTACCTCGTCCACGGTGGCCGGCCCCTCCGGCAGTGCCACCACGGCGCCTCCGGGCAGCGCCGCGAGCGCGGCCGCCAGGTCGTGCCCGGCGACGGCCAGCTGGTCCCCCACCGCGAAGGCCCCGGCGTCCGGGAACTCCCGCTGCGGCCCGCCCTCCGCCGCCAGCGCCGGCGCGGCCAGCCGCCGGGCCAACGCCAGCACGGCCGCCGCCCGCGAGGCGTGCCCGGGCACGGCGCCCAGCAGCTTGCTCTGGGGCAGCGAGCGGAAACGATCCGCCAGTTTGTCGACGGCTTCGACCAGGGGCTGTACGTCATGCATGCAGTCGAGCCTAGAACAGCGGAAAGCCGCCGGGCCCCGGAGCGGTTCGCTCCGGGGCCCGGCGGCAGTGGTACGGCGGGGACTGGGCGTCAGTCGTCGCCGCGCAGGCTCGCGATGAGGCGCAGCATCTCGAAGTAGATCCACACCAGCGAGAAGGTGAGCCCGAAGGCGGCGCGCCAGGCCTCCTCCTGCCGGGCGCCCCGGGCGATCGCCTCCTCGACCTCGTTGAGGTCCAGCGTCAGGTAGAACGCGCCGATGGCGATGCCGAGCAGGCCGATGCCGACGCCCAGCGGGCCTCCCCAGGTGTTGAGGCCGCCGCCGAACGCCCAGGCGATGCAGTTGATCAGCAGCAGCACCGAGAAGCCCAGGCCGATCGCGAGGCCGATCCGGCGGTACTTCGAGCTGATCCGGAGCCGACCGCTCTTGTAGACGTAGAGCGTCGCACCGAAGACCACCGCCGTCCCCAGCACCGCCTGGATCGCGATGCCGGACCAGATGGTGTTGAGGGCGTGGGTGACCGCACCCAGCGCGAAGCCCTGGAACGCCGCGTAGGCCAGGACCAGGGCGGGGCTGATCTTCTCCCGGAACTGGACGACCAGACCGACGATCGCGGCGACCAACGAGGCGCCGACCGCGAAGCCGAAGTTCTCGAACGGCAGCGTGAACCAGGCCACCGCACCGGCCGCGACCACGGTCAGCAGCGTCATGGCTGTGCGGGCGACCACGTCGTCGAGCGTCATCCGCCCGGTGGCCGTCGGGCCGGCCGACGGCCCGTTGTAGATCTGGTACAGCTGCTCGTCCGTCAGCGGGCCCTGCCCCTGCGGCTGGGCGTAGGGGGTGCCTGCGTAGGGGTTGCCGTACTGGCTCCCGGCCTGCGAGGCGGTACCGAACCCCGCGTAGCCGGGCTCGCGGGTGAAGGACCCCTCCCGCGAGAAGACCGGGTTGCTGCTTCTCATTGCTCATTCCCTCCGTGGCGGCACTGCACCGCCCGCGCACCAGGGTAATGGCTTGGCAAAAGATTCGGGATACGCCGCGAGGAGGATACGGTGAACGACTCCCGACGGGGACGCCGACGGCGCCCCCGCGGGTCGAGTGGTGCCCGGAGCCGGACTCGAACCGGCACGGCCTCGCGGCCAAGCAGTTTTAAGCTGCCCGTGTCTGCGTTCCACCATCCGGGCGTCCTGCGAAAGCATCCCTGAGCCTAGTCGCCCGGCTCGCCCTTTCGCATGTTCCCAGCCCGGGAAGTTGTCGTGTTTCCTTGCCATCTGACGAACTGTTCGGGATTTCGGCCACGAAGCACGGTGATTCCGGCCACCGGGCCTCTCTCAGGGTTGTCCTCATACCGCAGGAGGAGAAGCCAGCCCCACCCGTACGCCCAGCGGCGGTAGGGCCAACCCTTCGGCGGAGCGACGCCAGACCATGATCACGTCACGGAGCATGGAGGTACACGTCAGCCAGCCAGCAAGGAGTAACCCCCGTGACCACGTCGACCGCAACCGCCGTCCTCACCGGTCGGGCGGCCGCCCGCGCCACCGGCCTGAACAAGGTCTACGGGGAGGGGGAGACCCGCGTCGTCGCCCTCGACGACGTCAGCGTCACGTTCCCCCAGGGCGAGTTCACCGCCATCATGGGCCCCTCCGGCTCCGGCAAGTCGACCCTGATGCACTGCATGGCCGGCCTCGACACCGTCTCCTCCGGCTCCACCACCATCGGCGACACCGAACTCGTCGGCCTCAAGGACAAGCAGCTCACCCAGCTGCGCCGCGACCACATCGGCTTCATCTTCCAGGCCTTCAACCTCCTCCCCACCCTGACCGCCCTGGAGAACATCACCCTCCCGATGGACATCGCCGGCCGCAAGGTCGACAAGCCCTGGCTCGACCGCGTCGTCGACACCGTCGGCCTGTCCGGCCGCCTCAGCCACCGCCCCTCCCAGCTCTCCGGCGGCCAGCAGCAGCGCGTCGCCTGCGCCCGCGCCCTCGCCGGGAAGCCCGACATCATCTTCGCCGACGAACCCACCGGCAACCTCGACTCCCGCTCCGGCGCCGAGATCCTCTCCTTCCTGCGCAACTCCGTACGCGAACTCGGCCAGACCGTCGTCATGGTCACCCACGACCCCGTCGCCGCCTCCTACGCCGACCGCGTCGTCTTCCTCGCCGACGGCCGGATCGTCGACGAACTGCACGCCCCCACCGCCGACACCGTCCTGGACCGCATGCGTCGCTTCGACGCCAAGGGCCGAACCAGCTGAGGCGACACCCAGTCAGGGCCCCACGGCCCGCCGACCCGCTTCACCGAACCTTCCCAGGACACCTCATGTATCGCACCGCTCTGCGCAACGTGCTGGCCCACAAGGGTCGCCTACTGATGACGGCGCTGGCCGTCATGCTCGGCACCGCCTTCGTCGCCGGCACCATGGTCTTCTCCGACACCTTCGGCAAGGCCCTGCGGGACAGCAGCTCCAAGAGCTACTCGGACGTCTCGGTCCAGGTCGTGGACAACGCGGCCGGCTCCGACGCCTCCGCCAGGCAGAGGAGCGAGAGCAGCCCCACCGTCCTCGACGACGCCACCGTCCAGCAGCTGGCCGCCCTGCCCGGCACCGCCACCGCCCGCGGCGTGGTCAGCGGCTTCACCGGGGTCGCCGACCACAAGGGCAACCTGATCGGCCAGGTCTGGTCCGCCAAGGGCGCCAACTTCGCCCCGGGCCAGGACGGCAGGGACCCGCGCTACCCGATGGCCGAGGGTCAGGGCCCGAAGGACGCCAAGGAGGTCGCCCTCGACCGCAAGACCGCCGACCGGGCGGGCTACAAGGTCGGCGACACCGTCCGGGTCGCCGTCAACGGACCGGTGATCGAGGCGAAGCTCACCGGGATCTTCACCACCGACGACCCGGTGGTCAGCACCGGCGGCACGCTCACCCTGTTCGACAAGGCCACCGCCCAGCAGACCCTGCTGGAGCCGGGCCGCTACAGCAGCATCGTGCTCACCGCCAAGCCCGGCACCTCCGAGGACGCGCTGCTCGCCCAGGCCCTGCCCAAGATCCCGTCCGACCACCAGTTCGTCGTCAAGACCGGTGCCACGCTCAACGTCGAGGAGCAGGAGCAGATCACCAAGGGCACCGACAGCATGCGCACCATGCTGCTGGTCTTCGCCTTCATCTCGCTCTTCGTCGGCATCTTCATCATCGCCAACACCTTCACCATGCTGGTCGCCCAGCGCACCAAGGAGCTCGCGCTGCTGCGGGCCATCGGCGCCAGCCGCAAGCAGGTCACCCGTTCCGTGCTGATCGAGGCCCTGCTGATCGGCACCGTCTCCGCGGTGGCCGGCCTGCTGGCCGGCGTCGGGATCGGCGCCGGGATGCAGGCCCTGATCGGCTCGCTGAACGAGGACATGCCGAACGGCTCGCTGGTGATCAGGCCGCTCACCGTCGTCATGACCATCGTGGTCGGCGTCCTGGTGACGGTCCTGTCGGCCCTGCTGCCGGCCCTGCGCGCCGCCCGGATCGCGCCGGTGGCCGCGATGAGCAGTGGCGACCAGCCGACCAGCCAGAAGAGCCTGGTGGTCCGCAACACCATCGGCTCGGTGCTCGCCGGCGGCGGTCTCGCGCTGATCGGTTACGGCGCCTCCACCGGCGACGACAGCGGCCGGATGCCGGTCGGCGCGGGTGCCTTCCTGGCCCTGATCGGCGTGTTCGTCCTGCTGCCGCTGCTCTCCCGCCCGGTGGTCGCGCTGGTCGGCCCGCTGCTGCGGGGGCTGGGCGGCACCCCGGGCAAGCTCGCCCAGCAGAACGCGGTGCGCAACCCGCGCCGCACCGCGGCCACCGCGGCCGCGCTCACCATCGGGCTGACCCTGGTCACCGGCCTCACCGTGATCGGCACCTCGGTCGGCGACACCATCGACCGGGCCGTCACCAAGTCGATGAAGTCCGACTACATCGTCTCGGCCGCCAACGGCATGAACCTGTCCGGCCAGGTGCCCGCCCAGATCGCCAAGGCCCCCGGGGTCGCGGCCTCCTCGCCGATGACCGCCACCTCCTGGAAGCTCAACGGCGCCCGCCAGGTGATCACCGGCCTGGAGCCGGACACCTTCGACCGGATCGCCGAGGTCAAGCTGACCAGCGGCTCCAGCGCCGCGCTCGGCAAGGGCCAGCTGCTGGTGGACCAGGACGTCGCCGCGAAGTTCAACGTCACCACCGGCTCGACGATGACCGCGTCCTTCCCGGACGGCTCCAGCGGCCAGCTCACCGTCGGCGGCGTGTACGAGAAGGGCGGCATGCTCGGCCCGGTCCTGCTGGCCAACGGCGAGATCGCCAAGCACGAGTCGAAGCCGTACATCGCCGACGTCCTGGTCAAGGGCAAGGACGGCGCCACGGCCGAGCTCAAGCAGTCGCTCAAGGACGCCACCGGCGCCAACCCGGTGATCGAGGTCAAGTCCAAGCAGGACGTCCGGGACGACTTCAGCCAGGTCATCACCTTCGCGCTGAACCTGATGTACGGCCTGCTGGGGATGGCGGTCCTGATCGCGGTCCTGGGCGTGATCAACACGATGGCCATGTCGGTCTTCGAGCGCAAGCGCGAGATCGGGATGCTGCGGGCGATCGGCCTGGACCGCCGGGGCATCAAGCGGATGGTCCGACTGGAGTCGGTGGTGATCTCCCTGTTCGGCGCCGGGATCGGCCTGCTGCTCGGCTGCTTCATCGCCTGGGCGATCAACGGGACGCTGAAGTCCAGCCTCGCCGGGCTGACCACCGTCCTGCCGTACGGCCAGCTGGCGCTGTTCCTGGCGCTGGCCGGGGTGGTCGGCCTGGTGGCCGCGATCTGGCCGGCCCGCCGGGCCTCCAAGCTGGACATCCTGTCGAGTATCAAGACCGACTGACGGTCCGACGGACACAGCGAGAGCCCCTGCCGGAGGGTTTCGGCAGGGGCTCTTCTACTGCTGTACTCCGCCCGGTCGCACGGCCGGCTGAGCACCACGGAGGTCGTGGTCCGGCGTCGCTGCCGGGCGGAGGGCCTCCGACTCATACCCCGGCGCTCCCACACCGGGGTCCAGTCGCTTACTTGCTGGCGAGCTCCTTGTCGGCGGCCGGCTTGGCGGCCTCGACGGGCTTGGTGGGCGGCGTGACCTCCTGGATCGGCAGCTGCGGCCGCTCCATCTGGGAGAGGCCGACCATCTCGCGCTTCAGGAACATCGCGAGGGTCCAGTCGGTGAAGACGCGGACCTTGCGGTTGAAGGTCGGGACCATCGCGCCGTGGTAGGCACGGTGGAACCACCAGGCCAGGCGGCCCTTCAGCTTGACCTTGCCGAAGAGGATCGCGACACCCTTGTGCAGGCCGAGACCGGCGACCGCGCCCAGGTTCTTGTGCTTGTACTCCTTCTGCGGGAAGCCCCGCATGCCGGAGATCACGTTGTCGCCGAGGACGACGGCCTGACGGCAGGCGTGCTGCGCGTTCGGCGGGCACCAGGCGCCCTCACCGGAGGCGAGGTCCGGGACCTGGGCGTTGTCGCCGGCGGACCAGACGTAGTCGAAGCCCTGGACCTGCAGGGTGGCCGCGGTGTCGACGTGGCCGCGCGGGCCCAGCGGCAGGCCGAAGTTGGCCAGCACCGGGTTCGGCTTGACGCCCGCCGTCCACACGATGGTGGAGGCGTCCATCTCCATGCCGTTCTTCAGCATGACGTGGCCGTCGATGCAGGAGTCCATCGAGGTCTCGATGTAGACCTCGATCTTCCGCTCCTCGAGCTTCTCCTTGGTCCACAGACCCAGGTCCGGGCCGACCTCGGGGAGGATGCGGTTGGCCGCCTCGACCATGACGAAGCGCATGTCGTCACGGCTGACGGTCTTGTACAGCTTCGACGCGTCGCGCGCCATGTCCTCGATCTCGGCGATCGTCTCGACGCCGGCGAAGCCACCGCCGATGACGACGAAGGTCAGCGCCTTGCGGCGGACCTCCTCGTCCGTGGTGGACTCGGCCTTGTCGAGCTGGGCCATGACGTGGTTGCGGAGGCCGATGGCCTCCTCGACCGTCTTCATGCCGATGCCGTTCTCCGCCAGACCCGGGATCGGGAAGGTGCGGGAGACCGAGCCGGTCGCGACGACCAGGTACTCGAAGGGCAGCTCGTAGCTGTCGCCGGCCGCGGGCTGGATGGTGGCGACCTTGCGGGCGTGGTCGATGCCGGTGACAGAACCGGTCAGCACCTCCGCCTGCTTGAGGGCGCTGCGCAGCGGCGCGACGAGGTTGCGGGGCGCGACGTTGCCGCCGGCCGCCTCGGGGAGGAAGGGCAGGTACGTCATGTACGACCGCGGGTCCACGACCGTGACGGTCGCTTCGCCGTAGCGCATCTTCTTGAGGATGCGCATCGCGGCATACAGGCCGACGTAACCACCGCCGACAATGAGGATGCGAGGACGCTCCGTGGTGCTCATATCCGAAAGTATCCAGCACCGTCCGGAGCAGCCTTCGTGAGCCCGGTCACAAGCGCATGGACACCCCGTGCTACACTCCGCCCCCACAAAAACGGCACCGGCGCACCAGCTCACAGCCCCCGACAGCGCCCCGTGAACACACGCCGGAGCACCACCCTGCTGAGCAGCAACGATCCGTGCAGCACCTGGGTTCCCGCGTGTGATTTCGATTTTCAAACCTCAAGCAAGGCCTGACCTGCGATCCAGCGGGCGTGACCACCGACAGGCCTTCGGTCTCACAATTCGGGCGTAGCGGGCCCCGGGGTGCGACGAATGACCCGATCGCCATGTGAAGAAATTCACGAACATTTCCGCCCGTGCCCGGGCAAGCCCCGGCCCCGGCACCCAGGAAGGGGTGCCGGGGCCGGTTCCGTAAGCCGTGCGGGCCGTCAGGACGCCGTACTCCAGGCGATGCCGTCCAGGATGTCGTGCTCGCTCACGACCACCTCGGCGGCGCCGGTCCGCTCCATGATCTCCAGCAGCTCCAGCGCCCCGGCCGCGATCACGTCCACCCGGCCCGGGTGGATCGAGGGGATGGTCGCGCGCTCGGCGTGGGTGGCGCCGAGCAGCCGGCGGGCGATCCCGGCGACCTGCTCGCGGCTGATCCGGGAGTGGTGGATCCGCTCGGAGTCGTACTCGGGCAGGTCCTGGGCGATCGCGGACACCGTGGTGACCGTCCCCGCGAGACCCACCAGGGTGGCCGCGCCGGTCAGCGGGACCACCTCCTCGGCCTTGTCGAGCTCGGCCCGGACGTGCGCCCGGGCTTCGGCGATCTGCTCCTCCGAGGGCAGCTCGGCGCCGCCGAAGTGCCGCTCGGTGAGCCGCACGCAGCCGATGTCCACCGAGCGCGCCGCCTGCACGTCCGCCCCGCCGAGCACGAACTCGGTCGAGCCGCCGCCGAGGTCGAACACCAGGTACGGCGCGGGGAACTGGCCGCTGGTCAGCTCCTTGGTGGCGCCGATGAAGGACAGGTGCGCCTCCTCCTCGCCGCTCACCACCTCGGGCTCGACGCCCAGGATGTCGCGCACGCCCTTGACGTACTCGTCGCTGTTCTCGGCGTCCCGGGAGGCGCTGGTGGCGACGAAGCGGGTGCGCTCGGGGCCGACGCCGAAGCCGGCGATGATCTCCTTGTACTCCCGGCAGGCCGCGAAGGTGCGGGCCAGCGCGTCCGGGTGCAGCCGGCCGGTCCGGTCCACGTCCTGGCCCAGCCGGTTGATGATCATCCGACGGTCGAGGTCGGTGATCGCGCCGGTCTCCGGGTCGAGGTCGGCGACCAGCAGGCGGATCGAGTTGGTGCCGCAGTCGATCGCGGCCACGCGGGTCATGCTCACTCGGACTCCTGCTCCCGGGCGGATTCCTCGGCGGAGCGCTTCTTGGCGGCGCGCTCGGCCGTCTTCTGCTGCTTGGCCGCGATCACGGCCTCGTGGTCCTGCTCCTTGGCGCGGTTGCGGGCGACCCGCTCACCGGCCGCCTCGACCTCGGCCGGGGAGACGCACGGGCCCTTGGCCCACCAGTCCTCCAGCATGCCGATCGCCTCGTCGCCGAGCGGGTTGACGCCCTCGCCGGCCGCCAGCGAGTGGCCGACCAGCACGTGCAGGCACTTCACCCGGTCCGGCATGCCGCCGGCGCTCGGGAAGCCCTCCAGTACCTCGATCGCGTCGCGCCGGGCGATGTAGTCCTCGTGCGCCTTCTGGTAGGCGGCGGCCAGCTCCGGGTCCTCGGCGAGCCGGGCGCTCTGCTCCTTCATCACGCCTTCCGCCTCCAGGGTGCCGATCAGCGAGGCGGCCTTGGGGCAGGTCAGGTAGTAGAGCGTCGGGAACGGCGTGCCGTCCGGCAGCCGGGGGACCGTCTCCACGACGTCGGGGTTGCCGCAGGGGCAGCGGTGCGCGACACCGCGCAGGCCGCGCGGCACCCGGCCGAGCTGGGCGGCGATGGCCGCGACGTCGGCGTCGGAGACGGCGGGGTGGTTCTCAGTGGTCATGGGGGGTGGGGTCTCCAACGGGGGACGGGGGGAGCGGACGGGGGGTCGCGGGGGCCAGCGCGACGGTGTCGGCGGCGTCCACCGAGTCCCAGACGCTGGCGTACCAGGGCTTGGCGGCCGCCTGGGCCGAACCGCCGGAGGAGGCGGGTGCGGCGGGCGCGGAGGGCTGGACGGCCGGGCCGGCCGGATTCACCGCGATGTACGGGGTCTCCCCCGGCACCGCGTAGTGCAGCCGGGCGCGGGCCTGCGCCTTGACGTACTCCGGGTCCTGCCAGCGGGCCTTGTCCCGGCGCAGCTGGTCGACCTGCTGGCGCACGTGGTCGGCCTTCGCCCGCTGGGCGGAGATCTCGGCGCGCTGGGAGATGAACTGCCGCGTCGGGTAGGCGAGGATCGCCACCAGGGAGCAGAGCACCAGGACGAGGACGGTCGCCCGGCTCGTGAACCGGGGTCGGGCCGCCAAGCCCGGGATCCTCCAGCCAGCCATCTCCCGTATCCCCTCCTGGTCGCGACGGTGCCCCGCCGTCCACCCTACGGGGTGTGCGGCGGGGCACCGGTCAGGCTTGCGCTGGCTCGGCTGCTCAGCCCTCGTACTTGCTGTGCTCACTCGCCTGCGGAGCGACTGCGCCTACTGGTCCGCGGAGCGACTGTGCCTACTGGTCCGCGGAGCGGAAGCGCGGGAAGGCGCCGCGGCCGGCGTACTCGGCGGCGTCGTCGAGGATCTCCTCGATGCGCAGCAGCTGGTTGTACTTGGCGACGCGCTCGGAGCGGGCCGGGGCACCGGTCTTGATCTGGCCGCAGTTGGTGGCGACGGCCAGGTCGGCGATGGTGACGTCCTCGGTCTCGCCGGAGCGGTGCGACATCATGCAGCGGTAGCCGTTGCGCTGGGCCAGCTCGACGGCGTCCAGGGTCTCGGTCAGCGAGCCGATCTGGTTCACCTTCACCAGCAGCGCGTTGGCGGTGCCGGTCTCGATGCCCTTGGCCAGGCGGGCCGGGTTGGTGACGAACAGGTCGTCACCGACCAGCTGGACCTTGTCGCCCAGCTTGACGGTCATGGCCTTCCAGCCGTCCCAGTCCGACTCGTCCAGCGGGTCCTCGATGGAGACCAGCGGGTAGGCGGCGACCAGCTCGGCGTAGTACTCGATGAGCTCGGCGGCCGACAGGGCCTTGCCCTCGAACTGGTAGGCGCCGTCCTTGTAGAACTCGGAGGCGGCGACGTCCAGGGCCAGCGCGATGTCACGGCCGGGCACGTAGCCGGCCTTCTGGATGGCCTCGGTGATGAGGTCCAGGGCCTCGCGGTTGCTGTCCAGGTTCGGCGCGAAGCCGCCCTCGTCGCCGAGGCCGGTGGACAGGCCGCGCTCCTTCAGCACGCCCTTGAGGGTGTGGTAGACCTCGACGCCCCAGCGGACGGCCTCGGAGAAGGACTCCGCGCCGATCGGGGCGATCATGAACTCCTGGATGTCGACGTTGGAGTCCGCGTGCGAGCCGCCGTTGAGGATGTTCATCATCGGGACCGGCAGGACGTGCGCGTTCGGGCCGCCCAGGTAGCGGAACAGCGGCAGGTCGCTGGCCTCGGAGGCGGCGTGCGCGACGGCCAGCGAGACGCCCAGGATGGCGTTGGCGCCGAGCGAGGACTTGTCGGGGGTGGCGTCCAGGTCGAGCATGGCCTGGTCGATCAGGCGCTGCTCGGTGGCGTCGTAGCCGACGAGCTCCGGGCCGATCTGCTCGATGACGGCCAGGACGGCCTTCTCGACGCCCTTGCCGAAGTAGCGGTTCTTGTCACCGTCGCGCAGCTCCAGCGCCTCGAAGGCGCCGGTCGAGGCACCCGACGGGACGGCGGCACGACCGGTGCTGCCGTCGTCGAGGCCGACCTCGACCTCGACCGTGGGGTTGCCGCGCGAGTCGAGGATCTCACGGGCTACGACGACATCGATGGACGGCACGAGGCATCTCCTTGCGGAAGCAGGGTCCGGCTGACGGTGGTGCTGTCAGCGGGACGATTGCGGAGTCGTTACGACCCAGAGCCTAACCGCCCGGACTCCCAGGGCCACGTTGGCCTCGGTCCCGTCTCAGCGTGTGGCCCTACTACCCCCCGGTAGTTCACCTGCTTGTCCCAGCTTGTCCCCCCGGCGCGGACGAATGCGGACGAAGGAGGCCGGGCGCGGCCCCCTTCGTCCCCGGGGTGTTGTTCGAGGTCCTACGGACCGGTTCAGCCGAGGTGCAGGACCTGGCCGGGCATGATCAGGTTCGGGTCGCCGCCGACCGTGCCGCGGTTGCCGTCGTACAGCGCCTGCCAGCCGCCGGACACGCCCTGGACGGCGGCGATGCTCGACAGGGTGTCACCGGAGTGGACGGTGTAGTCGTGGCCGGCCGGGGCGGCCTGGGCCGGCTGGGCGGCACGCGGGGCGGCGTGCTTCGGAACGTACTGCTGGACCGGCTGCTCCGCGGGCGTTTCGGCCTGCTTCGGGGCGGCGTGCTTCGGTGCGTACGGCTGGGCGGGCTTCGCGTCCGCCTTGGGGGTCTGCTGCTTCGGAGCCTGCTGCTTCGGGGCCTGCTGCTTGGGCGTCTGCTGCTGGGGGGCGGACTGCGGCTTGGCGTCCGAGGAGGTGTCGACCGCGGCCGGGGCACCGCCCTTGCTCAGGCCCGCCTTGACGGAGCAGACCGGCCAGGCGCCCGGGCCCTGGGAGGCCAGCACCTTCTCGGCGACCGATATCTGCTGGCCCTTGCTGGCCTGGTTGGCCTGCGGCGCGTAGGCGGTGCCGCCGTACGCCTTCCAGGTGCTGGAGGTGAACTGCAGGCCGCCGTAGAAGCCGTTGCCGGTGTTGATGCTCCAGTCGCCGCCGCTCTCGCACTGGGCAACGGAGTCCCAGGCGGAGGCCGGGGCGGCGGAGGCGCCGGTGGCGGCGAGGAGCGGCATCGCGAGTCCGACGCCGGCCACACCGGCGACGGCGATGGCCTTCTCGGCCTGGGTGCGACGACGGTGACGGCCAGTTCCAACGAACAGCATGAAGGGTCCCTCTCCGCACGCCTGCGAGGTGAGCTGTCGGGTTCGGACCGGGAGGTGGCCCGGCCGCCGTGCGCGGAAACGTTCCGCTCGGGCGGCTTCACCCCAAGCCGTGGAGGACGGCAACAAACCTGGTTCCCCCGCCCCTGCCCAAGGGTCTGGTCGGTTTCCCGTGGCGCGGCGGGCAGGATTCGGCGTTCCGCGCACGAGGTCCGCAGCTGCGAACTCCAGGGAGACTAGACAGATCCTCAGACCGATCACAAGCTCATATCGTCGACATCACACCGGAATTACGGCACGTGATCAATCGCCTACCAACTGCACCTGTTTGTCCGGATTGATGGGCGTTCACACCGTCATCAGGAGGGTGTCAACGACGCCCAGTCAGCGTGTCGGAGCCTCAGGAAGGGCATGTGGAGACCGGATCTCGGGACTGAATTCGACCGGAAGTTCGCGCAATCCACGCATGATCAGGCCACCCCGCCAGCGGAGATTCTCCGGAGTTTCAGCCAGTCGCAGATCGGGAAGCCGGGAAAGCAGCGTGGCCAGCGCGACACGTCCTTCGAGCCGGGCCAGCGGGGCGCCGATGCAGTAGTGGATGCCGTGCCCGAACCCCAGGTGGGGATTGTCGGTTCGGGCCAGGTCGAGGGTGTTCTCGTCCGCGAACCGGTCCGGGTCGCGGTCCGCCGCCGCCAGTACCACCAGCACCGGATCGCCCACCGGGATGTCCACCCCGCCGATGGTCAGCGGCCTGGTCGCGAACCGCCAGGTCGCCAGCTCCACCGGCCCGTCGTAGCGCAGGAGTTCCTCGATCCCGGTCTCCAGCAGCGCGGTCTCCCCGCGCACCACCGACTCCTGCAGCAGCGCCCGCTGCCCCGGGTTGCGCAGCAGCGCGTACGTCCCGTTGCCGATCAGGTTGACGGTCGTCTCGAAACCGGCGAACAGCAGGATGAAGGCCATCGCGGCCGCCTCGTTCTCGGTCAGGTGCTCGCCGTGGTCACTGGCCCTGATCAGGCCGGAGATCAGGTCGTCACCGAGATCGGCCCGCTTGCGGTGGATCAGCTCCAGCAGGTACGCCCGCATCCGCTTCACCGCCCGCCCCACGCCGCCGCGTTGGCCCCCACCATGTCGGATCATCATCCCGGCCCAGTCACGGAAGTCGTCCTGGTCCTCGGCCGGCACGCCCAGCATGTCGCAGATCGCGTAGATGGGGAGCGGGAAGGCGAACTCGTGGATCAGGTCCGCCGAGCCGCGCTGCGCGAAGCCGTCGATCAGCCGGTCGGTGAGCTGCTGCACCCGCGGCTCGAACTCGGCCACCCGGCGCGGCGTGAACGCCTTGGACACCAGCCGGCGCAGCCGGGTGTGGTCCGGCGGGTCGATGTTCAGCAGGTGGGTCATCAGGTCCGCCTGGCGCTCCCCCGGGATGCCCACCCGGCCGGTGCGGTGCGCCTGCTCGCTGTGGTGCGCCGGGTTCTTCGACAGCCGGCTGTCCGCCAGCGCCTGCCGGGCGTCCGCGTACCGCGTCACCAGCCAGGCCTCCACGCCGCTCGGCAGCCTGGTGCGGTGCACCGGGGCGTGCTCACGCAGCCAGGCGTAGGCCGGGTACGGGTCGGCGGCGAACTCCCAGGTGAAGAGCTGCGGGGCGGGCTGGGCGGCGTCGGACTGAGCAGGCATGGGTCGACCGTAGCCGCTGGGTCGGGCGCGTCCCGACCGTTCCCGACCGTCAACACGTCGCGAACGGCGCGCGAGCGGGTCGCCAACGCTCCGTGGACGGCCGGTGGACGGTCCGTGGACAGCTCTTGGACAGCTCTTGGACAGGTGGCAGGCGTGAGTCTGGTCACCTGCGGGGTAATCCCTGTTGCGGAGGGTCAGGTCGTGCCTACGATCCTCCGCAGTATGCGTGGGCGCCGGTGCGGTGTCGCCCACAGGGAGGAGCAGACCATGCGGGTCAGCGGGGCAGTCGTCGTCATCGCGGTACTCGACGGCGGTTCGGGAGCCGGCCTCGCCCGCCGGTTCACCGCGGCCGGCGCCGCCGGGATGCTGATCGCCGACACCCACGTCGGTGTCGCCGAGGACCTCGCCGCCGAACTCGACCGGCCGGGCTGCCCCGTCGTCGGCGTCGGCGCTGACATCCGCCGCCCCAGCGACGTCGCCGCCCTGGTCGACACCGCCGAGAAGCACCTCGGGCCGATCGACCTCTTCTGCGTCGCCGGCCCGAACGGCGAGCGGATCGTCTCCCTCGCCGACCTGCCCGACCACCTCGACCTGGAGCGCCTCGCCGAACTCCTCGCCCTGGTCGGCGAGGCCATCGGCGAGCTCGTCCCGCCGCAGCGGCGCCCGACCGGGCACACCGCCACGGCGGCCTGAGCCGCTACTCCGGCTTGAGCCCCTCGGCCGCGCGCACCGCGTCCCGGTAGCCCCGCGCGGCCGAGCGCAGCGCCGCGTCCACGTCCACCCCGGCGTCGTGCGCCCGCTGCGCCACCGCCAGCAGCAATCGGCCCGCCGACTCCGCGGTCAGCTCCGCCGGCAGCTCGTACGGCTCGTCCGGCACGCCCTCGAACCCCGCCCGGCGCACCCGGGACACCAGCTTCGCCGCGTACGCCAGCGCCGGCAGCCCAGCCGGCACGCCGTCCAGCACCGACTCCCGGTCCGCCTTCTCCGCCGCCTTCAGCTGCTCCCAGTTCGCCTCCACCTCGGCGGCGCCCTCGGCCTCGACGTCCCCGAACACGTGCGGGTGGCGGTACACCAGCTTCTCCACGATGTCCCCGGCCACGTCGTCGATGGTGAACGGCCCGGTCGGGTGCTCCTCGGCGATCCGGGAGTGGAAGAACACCTGGAGCAGCACGTCGCCCAGTTCCTCGCGCAGCGTGTCCCGGTCCCCCTCCTCGATCGCCTCGACCAGCTCGTACGCCTCCTCGACCAGGTACTTCACCAGGCTCTCGTGCGTCTGCTCGGCGTCCCACGGGCACCCCCCGGGCGAGCGCAGCCGGTCCATCACCGACACCAGGTCCAGCAGCCGCGAACCGGGCAGGTCGTACGAACCCGGCAGCACCTCGATCTCCGGCACCTCCCCGGCGTGCTCCACCGCCAGCCGCGCCAGCGCGTCCGTCAGCCCCGGATCCCCGTCCGGGCTCCCCAGCCACACCGTCGGCCCCGCCCCGGCCGGCTGCTCGGTCAGCATCCGCGCCAGGGCCGGCGCCGACTCCGCCGCCGCCACCTCGACCGCCACCCCGGCCTGCCGCACCGCGGCCACCTGCGGATGCCCCTCGTCCCCCACCAGCACCCGCCCGGCCGACCGCAACGCCTCCCACGCCGGCCACGCCAGCAACCCGGGGGCCACCCGGTGGGTGGTGGTCAGCAGGATCAACTTCGCGCCCGCACTGTTCGTCGGCACAGCATTCGTCGTCACACCTCGAACCTACCCGCCCCTCGACGGAAGGGCCGGGCCGCGGGCAGACCCGTCGCCCCCGGTGACTTCCCGCCCCCGAACCCGGCTCCCGAACCACACGCTCAACCCGCCCCACCGCCCTCCGGCACCCACGGAAGATCGGGCCCCGATCTGGCGGACCGCCAGGCCGGACCCACCGACTGGCACAGGACGTCGAACCGGTCGACCTCCCGCTCCTGCACGAGCGGCAGACGGTTGACACCAAGCGGCAGGCGAGGGCGGCGGATTGCCAGGAGCAAGGAGCCGGAGCCAACACCACGAGCGAGCTCGGACCCGAGCCCACCGACTCCCCGCTGCCGCAGAAACGGGTCGGGGGTCAGCGCGTGGGGGGCCAGGGGGTGGAGTGGTGGGGCTGAAGGGTGGTGAGGGATTGGCGGAGGCGGCGGACGGAAGGGTGGTGGGGGCCGTCGCGGCGTTCGCGTTCGAGGAGGACTTGGAGGAGCCAGTGCCAGGCGTTCTGGGGGTCGCCGGTGGCGGCGAGGTGGAGGCCGATGCGTTCGCGGAGGTCGTAGGCGCGCTCGGGGTCGGTGTCGAGGCCGGATTCGAGGCGGGCGGTGTGGGCGGCGAGCAGGACCTGGTACTCGGCGAGGGCTTCAGGGCCGTGGCCGAGTCGGTCGAGGCAGAGGGCGGCACGGTAACGGTGGTCGAGGCCCTGGGGGCCGTGCGGGCCACCGTCCGCGGTGGCGGCGAGGCGGCGGTACTCGGGGAGGGCCTGCTGGGGGTGGCCCTCGTGGAGGAGGGTGCGGGCGTAGATGGTGCGGATGGTGCGGACCAGGGGCGCGCTCTCGCCGAGGTCGGCCTCGGCGCGGGGCAGCAGGCCGGCGGCGAGGCCGAGGACCTCGGCGTGGCGTCCGGCGTCGACCAGGTCGGAGAGGCGGGCGCACTCCGCGCCGAGGTCCGGGCCCGAGGGGACGGCGGGAGGTGTCGAAGGGGCGGGAGGTACGAGGAACGGCCTCGGCTCCGAGCGGACCACCGGGGCGGCGGCCGCCACGGCCGACGGCTGCGGCTGCGGCTGGTGCGGGTAGCGGAAGGGGCGTGCGGGGTCGGGCAGCGGTGTGAGGCGCGGCTGCAGTGCGCCCTCAGTCGGGGGCAGCAGTGGGAGCAGCTGCGCGTACACCGTCTGGGCGTCGGCGGGGCGGTCGGCGGGCTGCTTGGCGAGGAGGTCGAGGACCAGTCGTTCCAGCGACTGCGGCACCTCAGGGCGCAACTCGCGCAGCGGGACGGGCGGTTCGTCGACGTGTCGGCGCAGGACGCCGAGGGCGGTGGGCGCCCGGAAGGGCTCCTCGCCGGAGAGCATCTCGTGCAGCAGGCAGCCCAGCGAGTAGAGGTCGCTGCGCGGGTCGGTGGTGGCGGCGAGGGCCTGCTCGGGGGCCATGTAGGCGGGGCTGCCGATGGGCACGCCGGTGAGGGTGAGACGGGTGGTCTCGGTGTCGAGGGCGGTGGCGATGCCGAGGTCGAGCAGGACGGTGCGGCCGTCCGTGCGGACCATGACGTTGCTCGGCTTGAGGTCGCGGTGGACCACCGGGATGGCGTGGACGGCCGCCAGTGCCCCGCAGAGCTGGGCCGCGACGGCCACCGCGCGCTCGACCGGGAAGGGCGCGTCCTCCGCGATGAGGTCGGCGAGGCTGACACCGGGGACGCGCTGCATGACGAGGTAGAGCTCGCCCTCGTCCTCGCCCGCGTCGAAGACGGTGACCAGGCCGGGGTGGTCGAGCGCGGCCGTCACTCGGCACTCGCGCAGGAAGCGGCGACTCAACTCGTCGCCGTGACGGCGGCGTTCGGTGCTCGTGGCGCCGGTGCCGAACCCGCTGCCGGAGCCGCCGGGCAGCAGGTGTTCGGGGCGGAGCAGTTTGACGGCGACCGGGCGGTGCAGCCGTTCGTCCTGCCCGGCCCAGACCTGGCCCATGCCGCCGTGGCCGATCTTCTCGGTGAGCCGGTAGCGTCCGGCGATCAGCCTGGTGCCGGTCACGAGCCGCCCTCGCTGGCCTGACGTCGCAACAGTTCGCCGAGTTCACGCAGGTCGTGGGCCGTTTCGGCGGCCGGGGCGGGGGCCGGGACCGCGGCCGGGGCGGGGGCCGCGGCCGGGGCGCCGTACCCGGGCACGGTGGCCGCGTACGGCGAGACGGCCTGCGGTGCGTACGGCGAGCCGACCGGCGGCCCGTACGACGGAGCGGCCGGCAACACGGTCGGCGGCCCGTACAACGGAGCGGTCTGCGGAGCGGCCGGCGTCCCGTACGACGGACCGGTCGGCGAGGTCGGGTACTTGGACGCGGGACGGCCGGCCTCCCAGACCGCGCGGCTGTCCATCGCCAGGAAGTGCACGGTCGGCGTGAACCACAGCACGCCGAGGGTGATCCCGCCGGTGACGTCGGCGGTCGGGTCCTTGAGGCTGCCCGCGATCCCGGCGGAGACGATGAGCGTCAGCAGCAGCGCGCAGAACACCACCGCGCCGACGATGTCGTACGCCCGCCTGCGCCGGACCGCCAGCAGCAGCGCCGGGACCGCGCCGAGCAGGCCGAAGGACAGCAGCGGGGCGAGCGCGCACAGCACCCGGAGGGTCACCCCGAACCGGCCCGGGACCGGGGCCCGCCCGGCAGCCGGGGCGGCCCCCGGAACTGACCCCGGAAACGCGCCCTGAACCGGCGCCGGACCGTACGGCGGGCCGCCGGGCGTCGGTCCGTACGGCCCGGGTTGATGCCCTGACATGTGTGCTCCTGAGCTGGAGGGAACCGGCGCCGACCGTGACACGGACAGCCCAGCACACCGTACCGCCCGGCCCGGCGGCCCCGGAGTCCTTCGGTCCGGTCGATGCCGAGCCGACGCCTGGCCGGTACTGAACCGACGTCAGTCCTCCGGCGGCGCCAGGACACCCGTCGCCAGCGCGTCCGTCGCGGCCCGGGCCAGGGTGTGGCCGAGGGCGGCGGCCTGGGTGAGGGCGGTGTCGAAGGCGGCGAGGCGGGCGAAGGCGGCGCCGAGGCGCCGCTGGGCGGGGAGCGGGAGGCGGGGCAGTTCGACACGGCGGATGTCGAGGCGGGCGGTGGTGGTGGCGTGGCTGGCGGCGCGCCGGGTGCCGGCGGTGGAGCGGAACTGGCCGGCCAGGAACTCCGGGTCGAGCGCGGCGGGGTCGGGCCGCAGCAGATGGAGTTGGCGGCCGAGGGCGGCACCGACCAGCGGGCCCTCGGCGGGAACGACGCGGGCTGCGCCGCCACCGAGCGCCGGGACCAGGACGTCGCCCGGGCGGGTGCGGATGTCCCCGGCGGTACCGGCGGTACTGGCGGTACCGGCAGCGTCCGTGGCGGCGAGGACGGCGCTGGGCGGGGCGCCGGTGGCGAGGTCCTGGTCGGTGATCACGGGGGTACCGCCCGGGGCGGCGCCGGCCGGACGGGTGGCGGCGCCGGTGCCGGAGGAGTGCACCTCCAGCGCGCCGCTGCGGACCAGCTCGCCCACGGTGACCACGCCGGCCGGGACCGCGCCGACGGCTGGTTCCGCACCGGGCTGCGGGAGCAGCCCGACCGGGTCGGCCAGGCCGGCCAGCAGCTCGGCCAACCGGACACCGAGGTGCGAGAGTTCGGCCGCCCCGCCGAGTCGGACGGCGGGCGGGACGTGTCGGGCCGGGGAGAGGTCGGTCTCGTCGTCCAGCAGGTCGATGGCGGCCATGGTCCGGTGGACCCCAGGGCGGTCGGCGGGAACCGGCAGGCCCTCCCGGGCGGCGAGGTCGAACCCGCGCCAGGAGTCCAGGACGACCCGGCGCAGTTCGGGCCAGTCCACCTTGTCCCGACCGCCCTCCGCGGCCGCCGGGCCCGCGGTCCGGGCCGGACCGGCCGGCGCCGCCCCGGCGTCGACCAGCAGAACCTGCCGGAAGTCGTCACCCGGCTTGGGGGCGCGGAGCACCCAGAGGTGCAACGGGACGCCGTACGGCGGGGCGGCCCCGGCGGGCAGCGCGATGACGGCGCGCAGGGCGCCGGTGCGGAGCAGCTCGGCCCGGATACGGCGGCCGGCCCGGCGGGCGGCGACGGCCGGCGGGAGGAGCAGGGCGGCGAGGCCGCCGGGGCGGGTGTGGGCGAGGCAGTGCAGCACCCAGGCCAGTTCGGACTCGCCACGCGGCGGGACCAGGCCGCCGAGCCAGCGGGTGTCGAACTGCAACTCGTCGTGGCCCCAGTCACGTTCGTTGTACGGGGGCTGGCAGAGCACCGCGTCGAAGGTGTCCCCGGGGTAGCCGTCGGCACGCAGGGCGTCGCCGGTGCGCAGGTCGAGCGGGAGCGGGCCGGGTTCGTCGGCGGGGGTGTGCAGGGCGAGCCGGAGCCGGGTGAGGGCGGCCGCGACCGGGTCGGCGTCCTGGCCGTAGCGGCCGGTGGTCGGCGGGTGGGCGAGCAGGACGGCGCCGAGGCCGACGGCCGGGTCCAGCACGGTGGCGGGGACTCCGGCGACGGCGGCGAGCAGCTCGGCGGCCTCCGGCGGGGTCGGGCTGAGCTGACGGGTGTTGGCCTCGGCGTGGCGGGTGAGCAGTTGCTCGTACGCGCCCGCCGGACCGGCCTCGGCCGCGAGGGCGGCGAGCAGCCGGGCGAGGTCCAGCTGGGTGCTCCCGAGCAGGTTGGGCAGACGCAGGTCGCGCGGGCCGTCCGGACCGAAGGTGTGAACGGCGGTGTCGGCGACGACGCGGGGCAGCGCGGTGGCGAGCCGGGTGTCGGGCTGGTCGGCGAGTTCGGCCCAGCGCCCGGGGGCGCGGTGCAGCAGCAGGAGCACGGCGCCGGCGTCGACCAGCGGGGCGGCGGGGTGGCCGGCCGGGTCGCGCAGGGTGTCGATCAGCTGCCAGACCCGTTCCAGCAGCGGGAGTTCGGCGATCTTGCCCTGGGCGCGCAACCAGGACTCGACCTCGTCGAGCGCGAAGGTCGGACTGGTGTCGGTGCCGCCGACCGGACGGGGGAAGTCGGGGTGGCGGCGGCGCCAGTTGCTGACCGCGGCGCGGCCGACGCCGGCCAGCCGGGCGATCTCGACGGCGGTCACTTCGGGGCGGTCCGGCACGGGAGGCTCCTTCGATCGGGGTGACCGCGCGGCACGGCGCTGTGACCGCACAGCATAGCGACACCGCTCTCCGGCTCCGTTCACGTGTGAACAGAGCTCTTTCGTGATTCCCCATTGACACGGTTCACGGCCGGTGGTGTGATTTCCCCGTCGCCACCGAGCAGGGGCGGCAGCCACCAGCACCGTCGACCACCGGGAGAACAGCCATGTCCGCCACCGCCCGCCGCACCACCAGCGCCCGCCGCACCCGCCGCACCGCCGCCCTGCTGCTCGGCGCCGCGCTGGTCTCCCTCACCGCGACCGCCTGCAACTCCACCGGCGGCGCCTCCGTCTCGACCGAGGCGAAGCAGACCGCGGCCACCTCCGCCGCCCCCGGCTCCGCCCAGCCCGCCGCGGGCGGCGCGGCCGGCAAGTCTGCCGACACCCCCAAGGCCCCCGCCAAGGTCGCCGACACCATCGCGCTCAAGAGCACCGACACCGGAAACACCGCCGACGTCACCGCGGTGAAGGTGGTCGACCCGGCCGAGAGCGCCAACGAGTACCTCAAGCCCGCCGACGGCAAGCGCTACGTCGCGGTGCAGTTCCAGATCAAGGCCACCGGTGCCCAGGCCTACTCCGAGGCCCCGTTCAGCAGCGCCAAGGTCGTGGACACCCAGGGCCAGGCCTACGGCGCGAGCCTCGCGGAGACCAAGGCCGGCCCGGCCTTCCAGACCCCCACCAACATCGCCCCCGGTGACACCGGCAAGGGCTTCGTCACCTTCGAGGTCCCGAACGACGCCAAGCTCGACAAGGTCCAGTTCGCCCTGGACAACGGCTTCGCCAGCCAGATCGGCCAGTGGAAGATCGGCTGACGCCCGACGCCTCCGTTCACAGCGCGCACCACCGCGCGCCGGACGGACGGACCCCGGACGGACAAGGCCCCGGACAGATGGAACGGCGGCCCCGGGCAGAGCCCGAGACCGCCGTGAACCACCGACCAGCCGGTGCTACTTCTTCGCCCCCGCCAGGTCGTCGAACATGGCCGACAGGAACTCCGTGCACCAGCCCAGCAGTTCCCGCCCGACCAGCGGCTTGCCGCCGATCCGACCGGTGCTCGGCCGGGGCACCAGCAGCTGCCGGGCCGCCGCCTTGACCTGGCTGCGCGGGTAGAGCCGGTTCAGCCGCAGCTCCTGGGACTCCCGCAGCTCCACCGGCCCGAAGCGGATGTTCGAGCCCTGCAGGGTGATGTCCGAGATCCCGCACCGCCGGGCGTACAGCCGCAGCGCCGCGACCAGCAGCAGGTTCTCCACCGGCTCGGGCAGCTTGCCGTAGCGGTCCACGAGTTCGTCCCGGACCTGCTGGATGTCCGACTCCGAGTTGACCGCCGCGATCGAGCGGTAGGCCTGCAGTCGCAGCCGCTCGCCGGGCGCGTAGTCGTGCGGCACGTGGGCGTCGACCGGCAGCTCGATCTTCACCTCCAGCGGCTCCTCCTCCGGCTCGCCGCCGTTCGCCAGCGACTCGCGGAACTCGGCCACCGCCTCGCCGACCATCCGCATGTAGAGGTCGAAGCCGACCCCCGCGATGTGCCCGGACTGCTCGCCACCGAGCAGGTTGCCCGCGCCGCGGATCTCCAGGTCCTTCATCGCGACGTACATGCCGGCGCCCATCTCGGTGTGCTGGGCGATGGTGGCCAGCCGCTCGTGCGCGGTCTCGGTGAGCGGCTTCTCCGGCGGGTACAGCATGTACGCGTAGCCGCGCTCGCGACCGCGCCCGACCCGGCCGCGCAGCTGGTGCAGCTGGGAGAGGCCGAAGGTGTCGCCGCGCTCGACGATCAGGGTGTTGGCGTTGGAGATGTCGATGCCGGACTCCACGATCGTGGTCGACACCAGGACGTCGAACTCCTTCTCCCAGAAGTCGACGACGACCTTCTCCAGCTGGGTCTCCCCCATCTGTCCGTGCGCGGTGGCGATCCGCGCCTCGGGCACCAGGTCCTTCAGCCGGGCGGCGGCCTTGTCGATCGACTCCACCCGGTTGTGGATGTAGAACACCTGGCCCTCGCGCAGGAGTTCACGCCGGATCGCGGCCGAGATCTGCTTCTCGTCGTACGGCCCGACGAAGGTCAGCACCGGGTGCCGCTCTTCCGGCGGGGTGGTGATGGTGGACATCTCGCGGATGCCGGTGACCGCCATCTCCAGGGTGCGCGGGATCGGGGTCGCGGACATGGTGAGCACGTCCACGTTGGCGCGCAGCTTCTTCAGCTGCTCCTTGTGCTCGACGCCGAAGCGCTGCTCCTCGTCGACGATGACCAGGCCGAGGTCCTTGAACCTGGTCTCGGAGGAGAACAGCCGGTGGGTGCCGATGACGACGTCCACCGAGCCCTCGAACAGCCCCTCCAGGACCGCCTTGGCCTCGCTGTCGGTCTGGAAGCGGGAGAGCGCCTTCACGCTGACCGGGAAGTTGGCGTACCGCTCGGCGAAGGTGGAGAAGTGCTGCTGCACCAGCAGGGTGGTCGGCACCAGCACCGCCACCTGCTTGCCGTCCTGCACCGCCTTGAACGCGGCCCGCACCGCGATCTCGGTCTTGCCGTAGCCGACGTCACCGCAGATCAGCCGGTCCATCGGGACGGACTTCTCCATGTCCGACTTGACCTCGGCGATGGTGGTCAGCTGGTCCGGCGTCTCCGCGTACGGGAAGGCGTCCTCCAGCTCGCGCTGCCACGGGGTGTCCGACCCGAAGGCGTGCCCGGGCGCGGCCATCCGCGCCGAGTACAGCTTGATCAGGTCGGCGGCGATCTCCTTGACCGCCTTCTTGGCCCGCTGCTTGGTCTTCGCCCAGTCCGCGCCGCCGAGCCGGTGCAGCGTCGGGGCCTCGCCGCCGACGTACTTGGTGACCTGGTCCAGCTGGTCGGTCGGCACGAACAGCCGGTCGCCGGGGTGGCCGCGCTTGGCGGGGGCGTACTCCAGCACCAGGTACTCGCGGGTGGCGCCCTGGACGGTGCGCTGCACCATCTCGACGTACCGGCCGACGCCGTGCGCCTCGTGGACGACGTAGTCGCCGGCCACCAGTGCCAGCGGGTCGATCGCGTTGCGGCGCCGGGACGGCATCCGGCGCATGTCCTTGGTGGAGGACTTCTGGCCGGACAGGTCGGTCTCGGTGACGACGGTGAGCTTCAGGTTCTCGTCCACGAAGCCGTGCTCGATCGAGCCGCAGGAGACGTAGACGACGTCCCGGGTGGGCGCCTCGGCGAGGTCGGCGACCAGCCGGGCCGGGATGCCCTCGTTGCCCAGCACCTCCGCGAGCCGGGAGGCGGGCCCGTGGCCCTCCGTCACCATGACGACCCGCCAGTCGGCGGCCAGCCGCTCCTTGGCGTCGGCGATCGCCCGGGCGGTGTCACCCCGGTAGGCCTCGACGGCGCGCATGCCGAGGGTCAGCGTGTTGGCATCGAACTCCAGGATGCCGTCGACGGAGGACTCGCTGGTCGCGAACGGGCTGACGGACCACCAGGGCAGCCCGATCTCGTCGGCGTGCTCGCGCACCTCGGCGAGCGAGCGCAGCGAGGCGGCGGAGACGTCGATGGCCTCCAGGTCGATCGGCCGGTCCCCGCCCGCCGCCGCCGCGACCCAGGAGGCGTGCAGGAACTCCTGGCTGGTCGCCACCAGGTCGCCGGCCCGGGTGCGGACCCGCTCCGGGTCGCAGACCACCGCGACCGAGCCGAGCGGCAGCACGTCGAGCAGCAGCTCCATGTCGTCCACCAGCACCGGCGCCAGCGACTCCATGCCCTCGACCGCGATACCCTCGGCGATCTTGTCCAGGATCTCGGCCAACCCGGGGTGTGCGGCGGACAGTTCGGCGGCCCGCGCCCGCACCTCGTCGGTCAGCAGCAGCTCGCGGCAGGGCGGCGCCCACAGGCCGTGCTCGGCGATCTCCAGCGAGCGCTGGTCGGCGACCTTGAAGTAGCGGATCTCCTCGACCTCGTCGCCCCAGAACTCCACCCGCAGCGGGTGCTCCTCGGTCGGCGGGAAGACGTCCAGGATGCCGCCACGGACGGCGAACTCGCCGCGCTTCTCGACCAGTTCGACCCGCGCGTAGGCGGCCGCGGCGAGCCGGCGGGCCACCTCCTCCAGGTCGTGCGACTCACCGCGCCGGACGGCCACCGGCTCCAGCTCGGCCAGCCCCTTGACCTGCGGCTGCAGCACCGAGCGGACCGGGGCGACGATCACCTGCACCGGCCCGGCCGCCGGGTCGTCCGCCCGCGGGTGCACGATCCGGCGCAGCACGGCCAACCGGCGGCCGACGGTGTCCGAACGGGGCGACAGCCGCTCGTGCGGCAGGGTCTCCCAGGCCGGGTACTCGGCGACGGCGTCGGCGGGCAGCAGCGAGCGCAGCGAGGCGGCCAGGTCCTCGGCCTCCCGGCCGGTCGCGGTGACGGCGAGCACCGGGCGGCCCCGGTCGCCGGCGGCCTGCCCGGCCAGCGCGCGGGCCAGCGCGGCGATGGCGAACGGCCGGGCGGCGGGCGGTCCGACCAGGTCCAGGTGGCGGCGGCCGCCGGCCGCGGCTCCGGTGGCGGTGGCCGCGTCGATCGCCTCGGCGAGCGCCGCGTCGCGCGCCACGACATCGAGCAGTCCGGTCAGGCTCATCTGGGGTCTCTTCTTCGTCCCGTGGCTGGTGCTGCCTCCGGGCGGCGAAGGCCCGCCGGGGCAACGCGAACGGCCCGGCGCGCCGAGCGGCCGGGGGTCTCCAGCCTACGCCGCGGCACGGACGGGCACGCGGTGTACGACCCCGGCGGGGCCGGGCGGGGACGAACCGGTGGCCACGGCCCCACAGCTGTCAGGGACACGACCGCAGACGAACCACTGGACGGAACACCGGACGACCGGTGGACGAACCAGCCGGGCGCCGCTCCACATCCGGGCTCCGCCATCCGCCACGAACTGGACATATTCCGGTCACTGGCCGTCCATGGAGATCGCGCACCATGGTGAATGTGCCCGCCGCACCCAACCGTGGGGGATGGCTGTGGCGGCACTGTCGCACCCCCGATGGGGGTCGGAGGTGCGAGGCCGGGCGGCCCTGGGTGGGGGCGCCCGCCAAAGCGCCGGGAACCGTGGCGCCCTTTCCTGGAGGGCGCCACGGGTCTCGGCAGCGGCGCTTCGTCCACCCGTTCACCGCCCGGTCCGCCCGCAGGTCGGCCCGGACGTAAACACCCGCCCGGTCGGCGAGGGCCGGACCGCCACCGCGGGAGCCGCTCGAAGGACCGCTACCGGCGCCGGCTGATCGACCGTGACGCGGAGGCCCCGACCGCCCGCAAGGAGACGGTCGGGGCCCAGGACGCCCGACCCACCCGGCAGATCACGGGTGAGGGCACGGATTGCGGGTCAGCGACGGCGGTAGGCCACTGTGTTGGGGGCCTCGTAGCCGCTGCCGTCGTCCACGATGATGATCTTCGGGACGATCCGGGTCTCGTCCTCGGACTCCCCGGCGCCCTCGCCGCCCTGCGCGCCGTCCCGGTCGGCCACCGCCTCGGGCGACGCGGCCGGCTTCGGCGGCACCGCGGCCGGGACGACCGGGCCGGTCACCACCGGTCCGGCGGCATCGGCCCCGGTCCCCTCCGCCTTGGCCGCGTCGGCCCTGGCACCGGCGGCGGGCCCGCCGACCACCGGCTGCCGCAGCACCGCCGTCGACTTCTCCGGGGCCTGCGCCGGAGCCGGCACGGGAGCGGGGGCGGAGGCGGAGGCGGGGGCGGGAGCGGGGGCGGAGGCGGGAGCGGGGGCGGAGGCGGAGGCGGGGGCGGGAGCGGGGGCGGGGGCCATCACCGAGGCCTTCCGCAGGTTCGGCAGCGGCACCTCCCCGGTGTCCGCCTCCGAGTCCACCGGCACCGCATCCGCCACCTCGTCCGCCGGGTCGCCGTCCTCGACCGCCTCCTCCAGCGGCTCGATCTGCCCGACCGCCGCGCCCGTGAGCGAGGCCAGCGTCGCCTTGATGTGGTCCAGGTGCTTCTGGACCGTCTCCAGCCGGGTGTCGAACGCCCGCTGCTCGCGCTCGCTCTCCGCGTTGGTCTTCTCGGCGTCCCGGCGGGCCTGCTCGATCAGCTGGTCGGCCTTGGCCTGGGCGTCGGTCTCCAGCTGCTTGATCTGGTTGAGCACGGTCTCCCGGTACTGCTCGGCCTCCTTGACCCGGCGCTCGGCGGTCTCGGAGACCTCGGCGTCCTCGGTGTCGGCCTTGGCCTGGGCCTCGGCGAAGGTCTCGTCGGCCTTGCGGCGCTTGGCGGCCAGCTCGGCCTCGGCGTGCTCGCTGGTCTCGGCGGCGGCCACCCGGACCTTGGCGGCGTAGGCGGTGGCGCTGTCCCGGGCGGAGCGGCTCTCCCGGTCGGCCTCGGCCCGGATGCCCTCGGCCTCGGCGCGGGTGCGCTCCTCGGTGCGGCGGGCGGCCGCGTCGGCCTCCGTGCGGGTGGTGGCGGAGTACTCCTTGGCCGCCTTGTCGAGCGCCTGCCCGGCCTCGTAGACCTCGTCGCGCAGGTCCTCGGCGAAGCGCTCGGCCTTCTCCTTCACGGCGCGGGCCTCGTTCCGCGCCATCTCGGCCAGTCCTGCGGCCTGCTCGCTGAGCACCTGGTAGTCAGGCTCCGGGGCCTCGTCTGCGGCGCGGCGGACCTCCGCCAGCCGGGTCTCCATCTGCCGGATCCCGGCACCCAGGACACTCAGCCGCTCCCACGCCTCGTCGCGCTGGGCGGTCAGGGCGACGAGCGCCCGGCCGACCTGCTCGGGCGCGTAACCGCGCCGGGCCTGGGTGAAGCCGTACTGGGGGACGGCGTCGCTCATGGGCTCTTCCCCTCGTTTCGCGGGCTGCGGAGCCCATGATCGGACGGAACGGCCGGATCCGGAACCGGTTCGGAAGCCGGGGCCGGATTCGGTCGTCGTGCGGACCGGAATACGTTGAGGACCGGACGGATGGACCCATCCTCTTGACCTATTTTGCGCAGATCCGGACGAAACCCCAACGAGGCAGGGCTGCCGCGGCATGCCGGAGGGGTCGTCCCGGACACCGGAACGACCCCTCCCCACCTGCGAGGATCCACGACGGTCCGCTACAGCAGACCGTCCCAGAACTGCTCCAGCAGCACGGCCCACCAAGTGTCGGCGTTCTGCAGGGCCGCCGGGTCGATCGCGGCGAGCTGCGCCTGGAAGTCGGTCGTCCAGCGACCGGCCTGCTCGGGCGTCAGCCCGTACCGCAGCCGCCACATCCGGCCCAGCAGGGCCAGCGCGCGGACGAACTCCGGTACACCACTGTTGACGAAGCGCGGCGGCTGGCCGGTTCCGTCGATGTCCACGGCGACCACGTTCGCGGTGCCGTACTGGACGCACAGCTGGCGGCCGTAGTCGTTGCCGAGCACCAGGTAGCCGCCGAAGTCCGGGGCCGCCGGCAGGCCGCGCTCGGCGGCCAGCTCGGCGAGGGTCGGGATCGGCCGGCCCTCCTGCGCCTGGGCCCAGAAGAACGGCCCGAAGTCGCGCGGCAGCCCGGCCCACATCAGGCTCTGCGACACCGGCTCCGGCACGCCCTGGCGGGAGACCGCGCGCTGCTCGTAGCGGAACAGGTTCTGCCCGAAGGCCTGGCCGACCTCCTGGGCGAGCTGCTGCGGCGGCGCCGGGGGCAGCGGCTGGACCGTCCCCGGCGCGGGCAGCGGTACCCGGAACGGCCGGACCCGCTGGGCGCCGGAGGCCAGCTGGTGCAGCTCGTCCAGGTGATCGAGCAACTCGGCCATCCCGGCCTGCCGGGAGGCGTGGTCGCGGCCGTACGGGGCGGTGTGGGTGAGCCGCACGTTCGGCCAGGAAGCGGCGATCATGCGGTTGCAGTAGCCACCGGGCAGATCACAGGACTCCAGCTCGGTGTAGAGCTCCAGCACCTGCTCCGGGGGCACGTTCAGCCGGCGCAGGTCCTGCAGGATCTTCCACTCCGGGTGCGGGGTGCCGGGCTCGCTGCGGTGCAGCAGCTTCTGCTCCGAGCCGTCCGGGCCGCGGTAGCTGAGCGCGGCGAAGTAGCCCGGGCCGACCGCGGGGACCCCGGGCGGTACGGGCGCGCCCTGCGGCGGGCCGGTGACCGGGGTCGGCGGGACGACCCCGGGCGCGGCGCCCGCGTTCGGGTAGCCGTACCCGGCCGCGCCCGCGGCCGGGGCGGCCGGACCGCCGGGCGGCGGCGGGACGGCGGGGCCACCGGACGGCGGGGTGCCCGGGTCCGCCGGACCCCCGAGCAGCGCCGGGTCGATCGCGCTGGCCAGCTGGGTCGCCTCGTACGCGATCCCGGCGGCGGGCGCGGCGGGCGCGCTCTGCGGGGTCGGGGCCGAGGTCGGGGCCGGAGCGTCACCGCCGCGCAGGCCCGCCGGGGGCGGGGGCGGCGGGGTGGAACCGGCCGCCCGGCCACCCGGCGTGCCGCCGGGCGTGCCGGAGCCCGGGGTGTGCCGCAGCGCGGCGGGCGGGGGCGGCGGCGGGGCGGAAGCCTGGCCACGGCCCAGCCCGCCCGACCCGGAGGCCCCGGGTGGACCGCCGGCCGGCCCGCCGCGCAGCGCGGCCGGCGGGGGCGGCGGCGGGGCCGAGCCCGGGGCACGGCCGAGCCCGCCCTGCGCCGCCGCACCGGCGGGCGGAGCGGTGGGCGTGCCGGGGCCGCCGGGCAGGCCGGCCAGCCCGCCGGGCGAGGCCAGCATGGTGGGCGCCTGCTCCACCGGAGCACCGCCCGCAGGCGGGGCAGCCGGGGTGCCGGGCGTGGCGAGCATGGTGGGCGCCTGCTCCACCGGGGCGCCGCCCGCGGGCGGGGCAGCCGGGGCACCGGGCAGGCCCATCAGTCCGGGCATGGCGTCCGGCGGCGCGAGCAGCGTCGGCGCCGGCTCGGCCACCGCGGCGGGCACCACCGGGGCCGGCGGGGCGGCGGGCGGCGCGGCCGGGGGCTGGGCAGCGGACGGCGGGACCGGAGGCATGCCGTAGCCACCGCTGCCCGGGGGCATCAGCATGGTCGCGGCCTCGGCCCCGGCCGGGGCGGGCGTGTCGGGCAGGTCCGAGCCGGAGGTGCGCAGGCCCTCGGACATCAGGACGGTCGCCGCCTCGGCGCCGAGCGGAGCGTTCGGCACCACCGGCGCGACCGGCGCGACCGGCGGCGGCACGGGCGCGGCGGCCGGGGGCTGCGGCACGAAGGCCGGCTCGTCGCCGGGCGGCGGGGCGAGCATGGTCGGCGCGTCCCCGGCGGGCCGGTCGGAGACCGGCGGTTCGGTCAGCACGGCGGGCGCGGGCGGCACCGGCAAGGGTGCGGGCGGCGCCAGCACCGGCGGCTCCTCGGCGGCAACCGGAGCGGCAGGCGGTGCGACGGCCGCTGCCGGGACCGGAGCGGCCGCGCCGCCCAGCTTCTCCGCCTCCGCCGCGATCGCCGCGGCCCCCGCCTCCTGCAGCCACTGCGGCGGGCTGAGCAGGAAGGAGGTGGCCTCCACCGGCCCCGGTGCGGGCTTCGCCGCCCCGGCCGGGTTGGCCGCGACCGGCCGCCCGTAGATCTCCTCGTACTGCCGGACCACCTCGTTGACCGGCAGCGCCGGCCACAGCGTGCTGGCACCCGAGTCCCGGGCGATCACCAGCCGCGCCTCACCCGAGCCGGCCTGGTCCGCACCGGCCGCGCCAGCGTCCGGACCGGCGACCGCGTCCGCGGGCGCGACCGCCCAGCAGACGAAGCCCAGGTCGAACTCCCGGACCCGCACCTCGCGCTGCTGCGAGTGCGGCACGCCGCCGTTGATCCACTCCTCGGCGAGCTCCTGCGCCTGCGCGTACGTCACCACGCCCGGTTCACCCCTGTCCGCATCCTCTTCGTCCCCCGTTCCACCTGCACCCCGGCGCCCACGCGCGTCAGCCCACCGGGACGGCGCGGGCGAACCCGCCGTCCACCATCAGCTCCGCGACCGTCTCCAGCTCCGGCGGACTGCCGGCCAGCCGCAGCAGGAAGGCGTCGAAGTCGTCCCCGCAGGGCAGCAGCAGCCGGGCGCAGCGGTCCTCGGGGGCCTCCGAGGCGCCGGTGTCGCGGGCGTCGTCGTACAGGTGGAACCAGACCGAGCCGATCCGGTCGCCGCGCACCTTGAGCGCGACGATGCCGCCCTGCACGTAGGCGATGCCCAGGTAGTCCTTGGTGAGGTGGTCGCGCAGGCACTTGTTGGCGTACACGACGTCCTCGACGCCGTACTCCTCGCTGAGGGTCAGGAACGGCTGGTCGAGCAGCATGCCGAGCTCGGTGTCCAGCGCCACCCCGACCGGGCCGCGGCCGCCGCCCAGCTTGAGGAAGGTGCGGTAGGCGCTGGGCAGCCGGTAGCCGAGGCGCTCCTCGGCGCGCTGCACCAGGTCCTCGGGGACGCCGATCGGGTCGCCGCCGTCCTTGGCCAGCGAGAAGTGGACGGGCCGGCGCTCCTGCAGCGGACGGGTGCCCCGGCGGGAGTGGTCGGCGGGCGAGGTGGCCAGGCCGCCGTGGTGCCGCAGCAGGGCCTTGACCTCGACCGGGACGAGCTCCATCCGCCGCCAGCCGGGGGCGGCCCGGCCGACCGCGTGGTGCCAGGTCCAGCCGGGCGGGGTGGCCACCGCGGTCTCCAGGTCGGCCCAGAGCGGGTGGCCCTGGGTGAACAGCGCGGCGTTGGCCGAGACGTAGTCGGTCAGCCGCAGTTCGTCCACGCCGAAGCCCTCCGGCGGGTCGGCGACCTCGGCCGCCGCGGCGGCGTACGGACCGAAGTCCGGGTAGCCGGACTCGTCCACCTGGACCCCGGCCGGGTGCCGCTCCGCGCGGACCGGATCCGGGAACTGCACCACCTGACCTGCGTACGCCGCGTTCGGTGCGGCGGCGACGCCGGGCCGACCTGTCGTCATCTGGGAGCCCCCACTGGCTGCTGCAAATTCTCGGTGCGCTTGCTGGGCACCAGCCTATTGGGTCACCCGGCCGGCCGAACCCCCGCATCCGGCGCCCGGCCCAGGACCTCCGCCACCCCCGTCCGACGGGTCCGCGTGGGGTGTGGCGGCCGTGGGCGGACCGGGGGCAGGGGTGCACCCGGCGTCGATCCCGGTGGCCGGCCGGACGTCGGTCTGCGGGGCGTCCGGCCGGGAGTTGAGGCCGGACCGCTCGTGTCGGCACTTCTCCCGCGCGCCGCGCCCTCCGATCATCCCTACGGTGTCAGCGAGTTCACCGCCGGACGGCCGTCGGCCACCCGCAACGGTTCCTCCATCGGCGAGAGTTGACCGAACCGGCGGCCGGGGCGCACCCCCCTTCGGCTCGCTGCCGGAACCGTAGCGACCGCGGCGGCGATCCGGGGCGGTTTCGGTAAATCAGCGGACAAGTCGTGACGACGGTGTGCGGATCCGGTCGGGGTCGGGCCAGGATGCCGACGGGCGCCCGGGCCGATCCGCCAACGGCCGTACGGGCGTTCGGCCGTGCCCGCACCCCGGTTGTGCGCTTGTCGGTGTCAAATGACAGGCTTGCTCCGGACCAAACAGGAACCAACAGGGACCGGACCGCCGGGAACGAGGAGGAGGACACCGCATGACCACCGGTGAGCCGGCGGGCCCGCCCGTGCTGCGCCACCACCGCGACAGCCTGCTGCCCGCCGTCGCCGCCGCGCTGTCGCTCAAGGGCGGCGAGGTGCACACCCTGGCGGGCGACAAGGACGAGCGGCGCCCGGTCCTGCACCCGCTGGTCGGCGATTTCCTGGACACCCTGCCGGTCGAGGCCCGCGAGCGGTTCACCGGCCGCTGCCCGGAGGCCGTCCTGCTCTCCCAGTACCTGACCACGGTCGACGGCAGGCGCTCCAAGCGCGCGGCCCGCAAGCCGATGAGCCTGCACGAGGCCCGCAAGGCGCTCAAGGGCGCCCGGATGACGACCGTCCGGATCCGCGAGGAGGGCGACCCGGCACACGGTACGCACGCCCCGCCGTGCCGCTCCTGCGCGCCGATGCTGGAGCACTTCACGGTGCAGAGCGTCGCCGTCGGACCGCCCGCGCGCTGACCGGCCGCGCGCCGGCCGCCGCCCTTCGTACGTTCCCTGTCCCCGAGCCACGGAGTCCGCCCTGAATCCGCCCAGCCCGCCCCCGCCTCCGGCCCCGGCCACCCTGTCCGCGACCACTGCGTCCCCGGCTGGCCTCGGGCGGACCCGCCCGCGCTTCCCCGCCGACGTCGCCGCCGAGCTCAAGGCGGCCGGCTGGCACCCCGGCCGCTGGCAGATCCGGCAGGCCGAGGAGTGGGCCGACACCCTGGCGGGGTACGGCGGGTCCGACGGCGTCCAGCACGCGGTGTTCCCTGCCGCGGTCGAGGCCTGGGCCGAGTTCGGCGCCCTCGCCTTCGACCTGTCCGGCCCGGGCCGCCAGCTGGCCCGCACCCCGTTCCTGATCGACCCGCTGTGCGGACTGCACCAGCCGCGCACCCTGTTCGACCTCGGCCGGGCGCTGGGCACCCGGCTCGCCCCGCTCGGCGAGGAGGCGTACGGGCAGGCGCTGCTGGCCGTCGACGAGGAGGGCCGGGTCTACAGCCTGGACCACACCGGCGAGTGGTTCCTCGGCCACGGCATCGACCAGGCGATCAGCGCCCTGGTCCTGGGCACCGCCCCGGAACGGCTGCGCACCGCGGAGGAGTACTCCTAGCCCGAGCGGTCCGCCCCGGCCCGAGCGGTCCGCCCTAGCCCAGCCGGTCCGTCCGGACCGCCAGCCGGGACGGCAGCACCGCCTCGACCCGGAACCCGCCGTCCGCCTCCGGCCCGGACGAGAAGGTACCGCCCAGCGCGACCACCCGCTCCCGCATCCCGACCAGCCCGTTGCCGCCGCTGGGCAGCTGCGCCGCACCCCGCTCACCGCCGGGACAGGCGTTCACCACGCTCACCCGCACCCCGTTCGGCGCGTACGCGAGCAGCACGGACACCTGTGCCCCGCCCGCGTGCTTGTGCGCGTTGGTCAGCCCCTCCTGGACGACCCGGTACGCGGTCTGCTCGGCCTCGCCGGTGAACTCCTGCCGACTGCCGCTGACCGTCAGGGTCACCGCCATCCCGGCCGCCCGGGACTGGTCGACCAGCCGGGGCAGCCCGGCCAGCGAGTCCGGCTCCGGCTGCCGCTCGTCGTCCATCCGCAGCACGCCGAGGATCTCGCGCAGCTCGTTCAGCGCCTGCCGGCCCACCTCGCCCATCAACTTGGCGCTCTGCGCGGCCTTCTCCGGGTCCTTGACGGCGATCCGCTCCAGCGCCCCGGCGTGCACCACCATCAGCGACACCCGGTGCGCCACCACGTCGTGCATCTCCCGGGCGATCCGGGTGCGCTCCTCCAGCCGGGCCCGGCGGGCGCGTTCCTGCGCCTGCTCGGCGAGCAGGTCCAGTTCGGTCTCCAGGCCGTGCGCGCGGTCCTTGAGCGACTCGATCAGCCGCCGCCGCGCCCCCACGTACAGTCCGGTGACCACCGGGGGGACGGTCAGCCCGACCGCCACCAGCACCGCTATCAGCACCTGGACCCAGAGCGCCGGCTGCTCCACCGTCGAGTCGCCCGGCGTCAGCATCGACACCATCATCACCGCGACCGCCTCGGCGAAGGCGAGCACCGACAGCGCCACCACCCGCCAGCGCCGCGAGGGCCACTCCCAGGTCTCCGCCAGCGTGTAGAGGGACACCACCAGCAGCAGCACCCCGAGCATCCCGGGCAGCACCAGCAGGGTCACCAGCACCGGTACGGCCGGCCACCGCCGGCGCAGCACCAGCGAGCCGCCCGCCAGCGTGCCGAGCACCGCGACCGCGGCCGTGCCCGTGCCCGACAAACTCACCCGGGCACCCAGGAAGGCGATCGTGCTGGCCGAGCACTCCAGCGCGGCCAGCAGCGCCAGCCCGATGTCCAGGAAGGCGCTGCGCGGCCGCTTCCACCACCAGAACGACCGGACCGGCGCGCGCTCCCCAGGCGACTTGCTCATGCGTGACAGCCTAAACCGCAACCCCCTCCCTTCCCCAGCGAGATGATCCGGCACACCTCGCGGACCGCTCAAGTGGTCCAGACCACAGGGGCTTCTCGGCGGGCCTGTCCGCCATCCGGCCACCTCTCGGACAGCGACCGCCCCGAGACCTATGCTGGTCGCGTCGGACAGCGCGGTCCGCACGCGTCACACCCGCCACACTGCGCGTGGACCTGTGACGATGAGCCGTTGCCGAACCCCACCACCACAGGGAGCCAGCCGTGACCGCTCCGGTCCCCACTCCGGCGGACAGTCCCACTGTCCTCGCCGCCGGCGCAGCCGCAGACAACTCGGCGCTGCGCGCGGACATCCGCCGCCTCGGCGACCTGCTCGGCGAGACGCTGGTCCGCCAGGAGGGCCCCCAGCTGCTGGGCCTGGTCGAACAGGTCCGACTGCTCAGCCGCACCGACGGCGAGGCCACCGCCGAACTCCTCTCCGACATCGACCTGGACACCGCCGCCAAGCTGGTCCGCGCGTTCTCCACCTACTTCCACCTCGCCAACGTCACCGAGCAGGTGCACCGCGGCCGCGAGTTCGCCACCCGCCGCGCCCGCGAGGGCTCGCTGCTCGCCCAGACCGCCGACCAGCTCGCCGAGGCCGACCCCAAGCATCTTGAGGACACCCTGGCCCACCTCGCGGTCCGCCCGGTCTTCACCGCCCACCCCACCGAGGCCGCCCGCCGCAGCGTGCTCAACAAGCTGCGCCGGATCGGCGAACTCCTCGACCGCATCCACCGCGAGGAGCTCACCTCCGGCCTGGTCGCCGCCGACCCGGCCCGCACCAGCAGCGCCAAGCGCTCCGCCGACCGCCGCCTCGCCGAGGTCATCGACCTGCTCTGGCAGACCGACGAGCTGCGCATCGCCCGCCCCGAACCCACCGACGAGGCCCGCAACGCCGTCTACTACCTGGACGAGCTCTACCGCGAGGCCGTCCCCGAGGTGCTGGAGGAGCTGCACGAGGAGCTCGCCCGGGTCGGCCTGGGCCTGCCCGAGGGCGTGCGCCCGCTCACCTTCGGCACCTGGATCGGCGGCGACCGCGACGGCAACCCCAACGTCACCCCCCAGGTCACCTGGGACGTCCTCAACCTCCAGCACGAGTACGGGATCAAGGACGCCCTCGCCGCCATCGACGAGCTGCGCAACACCCTCTCCACCTCCGAGCGGCTGGCCGGCGCCTCGGTCGAACTGCTCGCCTCGCTCAACACCGACCTGCACCGGCTCCCCGAACTCAGCCCCCGCTACAAGCGGATGAACGCCGAGGAGCCCTACCGCCTCAAGGCCACCTGTATCCGGCTCAAGCTGGAGAACACCCGCGAGCGCCTGGCCGGCGGCACCCCGCACGTCGAGGGCCGCGACTACCTCGGCACCCGCGAGCTGATCGCCGACCTGCGGCTGATCCAGGACTCGCTGCGCGCCCACCGCGGCGAGCTGATCGCCGACGGCCGGCTGGCCCGCGCCATCAACACCGTCGAGGCCTTCGGCCTCCAGCTCGCCACCATGGACGTGCGCGAGCACGCCGAGGCCCACCACCACGCCCTCGGCCAGCTCTTCGACCGCCTCGGCGAGGAGGCCTGGCGCTACGCCGACATGCCCCGCGAGTACCGGCAGCGGCTGCTCGCCAAGGAGCTGCGCTCGCGCCGCCCGCTCGCCCCCACCCCGGCCCCGCTGGACGACGCCGGCACCAAGACCCTCGGCGTCTTCAGCACCATCCGCGAGGGCTTCGAGCGCTTCGGCGACGAGATCGTCGAGAGCTACATCATCTCGATGTGCCAGGGCGCCGACGATGTCTTCGCCGCCACCGTGCTGGCCCGCGAGGCCGGTCTGATCGACCTGCACGCCGGCATCGCCAAGATCGGCATCGTGCCGCTGCTGGAGACCACCGACGAGCTCCAGCAGGCCGACCGCATCCTGGACGAGATGCTCTCCGACCCCTCCTACCGGCTGCTCGTCTCACTGCGCGGCGACGTCCAGGAGGTCATGCTCGGCTACTCCGACTCCTCCAAGTTCGGCGGCATCACCACCTCCCAGTGGGAGATCCACCGCGCCCAGCGCCGACTGCGCGACGTCGCCCACCGCTACGGCATCCGGCTGCGCCTCTTCCACGGCCGCGGCGGCACCGTCGGCCGCGGCGGCGGCCCCTCGCACGAGGCGATCCTGGCCCAGCCCTGGGGCACGCTGGAGGGCGAGATCAAGGTCACCGAGCAGGGTGAGGTCATCTCCGACAAGTACCTGCTCCCCTCCCTCGCCCGGGAGAACCTGGAGCTGACCCTCTCCGCCACCCTCGCCGCCTCCGCCCTGCACACCGCCCCGCGCCAGGCCCCCGAGGAACTGGCCCGCTGGGACGCCGCGATGGACCAGGTCTCCGCGGCCGCCCACACCGCCTACCGGGCCCTGGTCGAGCAGGACGACCTGCCGAAGTACTTCTTCGCCGCCACCCCGGTCGACCAGCTCGCCTCGCTGCACCTGGGCTCGCGCCCCTCCCGCCGCCCCGACTCCGGCGCCGGCCTGGACGGCCTGCGGGCCATCCCGTGGGTCTTCGGCTGGACCCAGTCCCGCCAGATCGTCCCCGGCTGGTACGGCGTCGGCTCCGGCCTCGCCGCCGCCCGCGAGGCCGGCCTCGGTGACGTGCTGGACGAGATGTACGGCCAGTGGCACTTCTTCCGCAACTTCCTGTCCAACGTCGCCATGACGCTGGCCAAGACCGACCTGCGGATCGCCCGCCACTACGTCGAGCAGCTGGTGCCCGCCGAGCTGCACCACGTCTTCGACCAGATCGTCGCCGAGCACGAGCTCACCCTGCGCGAGGTGCTCCGGCTCACCGGCGAGAGCGAACTGCTGGAGCACAACCCGGTGCTGAAGCAGACCTTCACCGTCCGCGACGCCTACCTCGACCCGATCTCCTACCTCCAGGTCGCGCTGCTGCGCCGCCAGCGCGAGGAGGTCGCGGCCGGCCGCCACGAGGACCCGCTGCGCGCCCGCGCGCTGCTGCTCACCGTCAACGGCATCGCCGCCGGCCTGCGCAACACCGGCTGACGGCCGACACGTCGAAGGGGCCGGCGGCGGGCGCACTGCCCGCCGCCGGCCCCGCTGGTTCTCCCTACCGGACCTCAACCACCAGAGGGCCGTACCTCGCCTTGATCTCCGCTCCGGCGGAGGCCCACTGCGGGGTGTCGACCACCAGCCCGGCACCGTCGTTGGCGACTGCCACGAACTGGATCTCCACGCCTTTGGACCGCCAGTACGCGCGGTCCCCGTCGACCCGGGCCGCCAGGGCCTTCTGGTCGTCGAGCGACGCGACCGCGTCGACGAACCGCACCTTCAGCGCGGGCCGGTCGGCCATCATCCGGGCCACGGCGGTGTCCAGGTTGGAGCCCGGGACCCGCATCACGTGCACGGTGCTCGTGTCGTCCTCGTAGCAAAGGCCGAAATAGTGGTCCCGGTAGCTCGTGGTCGCCATCCTGCCCACGGCCTCGGCCGTCCGCTCCAGATCGAGCCGCTGCAACTGCGCGGATGACAGCGCCGACGGCGAACCCGAGGACGCGGGCCCGGACGAGGGCGCCCCCGACGACGGAAGGCCGGACGACGGAAGGCCGGACGACGGCACCCCCGACGACGGGAAGCCCGACGACGGCACCCCCGACGACGGGAAGCCCGACGACGGCAGGCTCGGGTGGAAGTGCAACCCCGGCGTCCGCAGCGAGGTCGGTCCCTTCGTGCACGCGAAGAGCGGGCTCACTTCGTCCCGACCCGACCCCCGCGTAGCGCTCGCCGACGGCAGGCCCGTCCCGGCCGCGCCCACCGCACCGCCGACGCCCGAACCACCGCCGCCCAGCTGCGTCAGCACCCCCGCGCAGACCGCCAGCACCGCCACTGCCGTGACCCCTCGCACGACGCCCTGCCGCCCTGCCCGTCGCCGCCCCGCCTCGCGCAGCTCGGCCAGCGGCGGGCTGCCGCCGACCTCCGCCGCGCGTGCCCCGAGCCGGACGACCAGCTCCTGCTCGAACCCGTCCTCAGCGCTCACGACCCACCAACTCCTTGATCGGTTCCAGTTCCTGTCGAAGCGCTTTGATCCCCCGCGCCAGGTGGGTCTTCGCCGTGGGCACCGAGCACCCCAGCTCCTCCGCCACCTGGGCGACCGACAGGTCCAGGTAGTAACGCAGCACCACCGCCGCCCGCTGCCGCCGCGGCAGCCCGGCCAGCGCCGCCGCGAGCCGCTCGTCCCGATCGGCCTCCTGGACCGCCGGTCCGTCCGGTGGCGCGGACGTCAGCACCTCGCGTCTGGTCCGACGCCACCGCGAGACGTGGGTGCGGACCATCGTCCGGCGGACGTACCCCTCGGCCGCCCCGGGCTCCCGGATCGCCGACCGTTTCGGGTACACCCGCGCCAAGGCGTCGTGCAACAGGTCCCGGGCGTCGTGAACATCCCCGGTGATCAGGTACGCCCCCCGCAGGAGGGCCTGGTACCGCGCCGCGACGAACTCGTCGAACGGGTCGGATCCGGAACCCCCCGGGCGCATCGATTCGCGCTTCATACCCTCATGACGCCCCACCCGACGGAAACGGATGACAAGACGGCGAGGGGCCGGCGCCCACTCCCGTGGACACCGGCCCCTCGCCGTGAATTCCTACTCGCCGGGCTCGCCCGCGCGCCGCCGCTTCAGCCACAGCGCCGCACCGCCGGCCACGACCACCAGGCCGCCGCCGACCGCCAGCAGCCCGGCGTCCGGCCCGACCGAATCGCCGAGCACCGGGGCGAACTGCGCCGCCGCGGGCTCCGGCGAGACCACCGCATCCGGCTCTACCGCCGGATCGGCGTGCGCCACCGCACCGCTCGACAACAACACCCCGGCCGCCCCCAGCGCACCGGCCGTGCCGACCCGCCGTCCGAGCTGCTTCAGCCGGACCACCCGGAGCCGCCGAAGTCGGCGGACCGGACGCAATCTCCGCATCGAGAACTCCCCAGGACCCGTTCGCGTACCAGGCCGACGCTATCCGATCCCGCACAGGGTTCTCACACGGATTCAGGTTTGGCACGGCAAGCGTTGTACGACTGTTGTGTACCCCGCACAGCACGCCCATGACGGCACGTCAGGAGTTGTAGGTGCCCTGCGCCCGCTCCAGCCCCTCGGACAGCAGCGCCTCCACCGCGTCCGCCGAGCGGTCCACGAACCACTCCAGCTCCTTGCGCTCGGTCGAGGAGAAGTCCTTCAGCACGAAGTCCGCGACCTCCATCCGGCCCGGCGGACGGCCGATCCCGCAACGCACCCGGTGGTAGTCCGGGCCCAGCGACTTGGTGATCGACTTCAGCCCGTTGTGGCCGTTGTCGCCGCCGCCCAGCTTCAGCCGCAGCGCCGCGTAGTCGATGTCCAGCTCGTCGTGGACAGCGATCAGCGCCGACGCCGGCACCTTGTAGAAGTCCCGCAGCGCCGTCACCGGCCCGCCGGACAGGTTCATGAAGGACATCGGCTTGGCCAGCACCACCCGCCTGCCCGCCAGCCGCCCCTCGGCCACCTGGGCCCGGCTCTTGTGCGCCTTGAACTTGGCGCCCATCCGCTGCGCCAGCAGGTCCACCACCATGAAGCCGATGTTGTGCCGGTTCCGGGCGTACTGCTCCCCGGGGTTGCCCAGCCCCACCACCAGCCAGGGGCCGTCGTACTCCTCAGCCATTCCCACTCTCCTCGTCGCCCTCGCGCTCGACGTCATCATCCCGGACACACCGCTGCCCCGGCCGCTCCAGCGGGAGCGACCGGGGCAGCGGTCTCAGCGACTAGCGCGAGGCTCAGGCCTCGGCACCCTCGGCGGCCTCCTCGGCCTCCTCGGCCGGGGCGGCCTGGGCGGCGATGACCTGCAGCACGACGGCGTCGGCCTCGACGGCCAGCGAGACGTTGGCCGGCAGGACGATGTCCTTGGCGTGGACGGAGGCACCGGCCTCCAGGCCCTCGACCGAGACGGTGACGGCCTCGGGCAGGTGGGTGGCCTCGGCCTCGACCGGCAGGGCCTGCAGGACGTGCTCCAGCAGGTTGCCGCCCGGGGCCAGCTCGCCCTCGGTGCGGACCGGAACCTCGACGGTGACCTTCTCGCCACGCTTGACCAGCAGCAGGTCGACGTGCTCGATGGTGCGCTTGATGGCCTCGCGCTGGACGGCCTTCGGCAGCACGTACTCGTCCTTGCCGTCGATCGGCACGACCAGCAGGGCGTTCGGGGTCTTGAGGGCCATCATCAGGTCGTGGCCGGGCAGGTTCAGGTGAACCGGGGCGTGGCCGTGGCCGTAGACGACACCGGGGACGAAGCCGGCGCGGCGGGCGCGGCGGGCGGCACCCTTGCCGAACTCGGAACGGGTCTCAGCGGCAAGACGGATCTCGGACACGACTGCACTCCTCGTGAAGACTGGCGCGGGGGTGCAGGCAACGCGAAAAACCGCCGGGACCACACCCTCAGTACGTTCGGGGGTCACTCGGCGGCAACGGCCTCTGCCGGTGGACGGAATCCGCTACCGGCAGCGCGTCGATCACGGTGTCGGCACCCGGCCAGCGGGCACACGGCATCCCTCGCCGAGCAGTTTCACGAGTCTAACCGCACCGGTGCCCTCCCGTGAAATCGGCGGCGGCCCCGGCCCGCCAGGGACCGGGGCCGCCGCGCGGGGCCTTCGTCAGTGCACGCCCTCGAAGAGGCTCGTGACCGAGCCCTCCTCGAACACCTCGCGGATCGCGGCCGCGATCGACGGGGCGATGGACAGCGTGGTGATCTTGTCCAGCTGGAGCTGCGCCGGGGTGGGCAGCGTGTTGGTGAACACGAACTCGCTCACCCGCGAGTTCTTCAGCCGGTCCGCGGCCGGGCCGGAGAGCACGCCGTGGGTGGCGGCCACCATGACGTCCGCGGCGCCGTTCTCGAACAGCGCGTCGGCGGCGGCGCAGATGGTGCCGGCGGTGTCGATCATGTCGTCGACCAGGACGCAGACCCGGTCCTTGACGTCACCGACGACGTCGGCCGACAGGATGGTGTTGGCCTGGGTGATGTCGCGGCGCTTGTGGATGATCGCCAGCGGCGCGTCCAGACGGTCGCACCACTGGTCGGCCACCTTCACCCGGCCGGCGTCCGGCGAGACGACGGTCAGCTTGGAGCGGTCCACCTTCTCGCCGATGTAGTCGGCCAGCAGCGGCAGCGCGAACAGGTGGTCCACCGGGCCGTCGAAGAAGCCCTGGATCTGCGCGGTGTGCAGGTCCACCGCCATCAGACGGTCGGCACCGGCCTGGCGCAGCAGGTCGGCGATCAGGCGGGCCGAGATCGGCTCGCGGCCCAAGTGCTTCTTGTCCTGGCGGGCGTACCCGTAGAACGGCAGGATCGCGGTGATGCTCCTGGCGGAGGCCCGCTTCAGCGCATCGATCATGATCAGCTGTTCCATGATCCACTGGTTGATGGGAGCCGTGTGGCTCTGCATCACGAAGCAGTCCGCGCCTCGCGCCGACTCCAGGAAGCGGACGTAGATCTCGCCGTTGGCGAAGTCGAGGGCCTTGGTCGGGACCAGCTCGGTCCCCAGCGCCTCGGCAACCTCCTTCGCCAGCTCCGGGTGGGCACGGCCGGAGAAGAGCTTCAGCTTCTTCTCACCCGACGTCGTGATCCCGCTCACTGCACCGTCTCCTCGCGTTGCGGACGCTGAACCCCTCCCCCGCGGAGGGCAGGCGCAGCCCGCACTCACGGGGGATCGGGGAATTGTCGGTACGCCTGGACACGGGCGGTAAGCCCAGTGGCGCACGTATGTCCTCCAGGTTACGCGCCCGCGCAGAAACCGTCCGCCCCGGGACCGCCCCGCGGGCGCACCGCCCGTCCCGTCAGGCCCCGACGGCCCCGTCCGCCGCGGCCTTCGCGGCCTGCGCGGACGTGGTTCCGGGGCGCTTGCGCTCGACCCAGCCCTCGATGTTGCGCTGCTGCGCCCGGCCCACACCCAGCGCGCCGGGCGGAACGTCGTTGGTGATCACCGAGCCGGCCGCGGTGTAGGCGCCGTCACCGACGGTGACCGGGGCGATGAACATGTTGTCCGAACCGGTGCGGCAGTGTGCGCCGACGACCGTGCGGTGCTTGTTGATCCCGTCGTAGTTCACGGTGACCGAGGCCGCGCCGATGTTGGCGCCCTCGCCGATGGTGGCGTCGCCGATGTAGGAGAGGTGCGGCACCTTGGCGCCCTCGCCCAGCTCGGAGTTCTTCACCTCGACGTAGGTGCCGACCTTCGCCTTGCGGGCCAGCTTCGCGCCCGGCCGCAGGTAGGCGTACGGGCCGACGGCGGCCAGCTCGCCGATCTCCGCGCGGTCGGCCGTGGTGTTGCTCACACGGGCGCCGGCGCCGATCAGGGTGTCCTTCAGGGTGGAGTTCGGACCCACCTCGCAGCCCTCGCCCAGGTGGGTGGCGCCCTGCAGCTGGGTGCTCGGCAGCACCACGGCGTCCGGCTCGTACGAGACCTGCACGTCGAACCAGGTGGTCGCCGGGTCCATCACGGTGACGCCGGCGCGCATCGCCTGCTCCAGCAGGCGGTCGTTCAGCAGCCGGCGGGCCTGCGCCAGCTGGACCCGGTCGTTGATGCCCAGGATGTCCCGGTGGTCCTCGGCGACCACGGCGCCGACCCGGTGCCCGGCCTTGCGCAGGATCTCCAGGGTGTCGGTCAGGTACTCCTCGCCCTGCGAGTTGTCCGTGGTGAGCTCGGCCAGCGCCTCGACCAGCAGCTTGGCGTCGAAGGCGAAGACGCCCGAGTTGATCTCGGTGATCGCGCGCTGGGTGTCGCTGGCGTCCCGCTCCTCGACGATCGCGGCGACGGTGCCGTCCTCGTCGCGCAGGATGCGGCCGTAGCCGAAGGGCTCGGGGACGACGGCGGTCAGCACGGTGACCCCGTTCTGCTGCGCGGCGTGCGCGTCCGCCAGTCGGCGCAGGGTCCGCCCGGTCAGCAGCGGCGAGTCCCCGGCGGTGACGATCACGGTGCCGTCCAGCACCACACCGTCCGCGGTCAGCGCCTCCAGCGCCGTACGCACCGCGTGCCCGGTCCCGTTCTGCTCCTCCTGCACCACCGGCCGCACCGCCGGGTAGTGCGCCGCCAGGTGCTCCTCCACCTGCTCGCGCTGGTGGCCGACCACCACCACGAGCTGCGCCGGCGTCAGTTCCGCGGCCGCCGAGACCGCGTGCCCCACCAGCGAGCGCCCGCACACCTCGTGCAGCACCTTGGGCAGCTTGTTCGACTTCATCCGGGTCCCGCCACCGGCGGCGAGCACGACAACGGCGGCAAGCGAATTGGCACCCATGCGGGGAGGCTCCTCAGTAGGTTCACAGCGAGGGCAGAGCAGGCAGGCCCGGCCCGGACCCAGGCCGGTCGCCATTCGCACAGTCCGCCGAGCAGCACTGACAATACCGGCGAGGGGGGAAACGCCCGAACCTGAGGCGTGCAGAGGCTCCGCCGCTAGGATTCGAACCCAGACAAAGGCCTCCAAAGGGCCCTGTGCTGCCATTACACCACGGCGGACAGTCGTGTCAGACCCTACCCGAGTCGACCCCCCCGTGGGTATCAACCAGCCCGATCCGCGGGCGCGGATCCGCCGCGGCGGATCGAACACCGCGGGCCCGGGGTTCATCCATCCAGTCGGGTGAATTCACTCAAGCGCCGCGCAGCAGTGTGTTCCCCTGGACACGGAGCGCAACCTACGATGCCGTAGGTTACGCAAACGTAGGCTCCGCTCTGTCCCGTTCGGGACGCCGCGAAGGGACGCCCCATGACCATCCAGGCCGGCCAGGCGCATGCGGGGGGCGCCGCGCTCCCCGATCCCTCCCCCGATTCCTCCGCCGACGCCGCGACCCGGCTGTCCGCCACCCGTGGCGGGGAGAGGCAGGGCTTCGCCGAGCGCCTCGCACTCGGCCTGTTCATCCTCGTGCCGTTCACCGCGCTGGTCGCCGCGGTGCCGGTGGCCTGGGGGTGGGGGCTGGGGTGGACGGACGTGGCGGTCACCGTCGCCATGTACTTCCTCACCTGTCACGGCATCACCGTCGGCTACCACCGCTACTTCACCCACAGCGCCTTCAAGGCCAACCGCCCGATGCGCCTGGTGCTGGCGATCGCCGGCAGCCTGGCCGTCGAGGGCCCGCTGGTGCGCTGGGTGGCCGACCACCGCAAGCACCACCGCTTCAGCGACAAGGACGGCGACCCGCACTCGCCCTGGCGCTACGGGGAGAGCGTCCCGGCGCTGATCAAGGGCCTCTGGTGGGCGCACATGGGCTGGATGTTCGACGAGGAGCAGACCTCTCAGCTCAAGTACGCCCCGGACCTGGTCCGCGACCCGGCCATAAGGCGGATCTCCCGGCTGTTCTGGCTCTGGACCACGATCTCGCTGCTGCTGCCCGCGCTGGTCGGCGGCCTGGTGAGCCTGTCCTGGGAGGGCGCGCTGTCCGCCTTCTTCTGGGGGTCGCTGGTCCGCGTGGCGCTGCTGCACCACGTCACCTGGTCGATCAACTCGATCTGCCACGCGGTCGGCCGGCGCCCGTTCCGCTCCCGGGACCGCTCCGGCAACGTCTGGTGGCTCGCGGTGCTCTCCTGCGGCGAGTCCTGGCACAACCTGCACCACGCGGACCCGACCGCGGCCCGGCACGGGGTGCTCCGTGGACAGATCGACTCCTCGGCCCGGCTGATCCGCTGGTTCGAGCTGGCCGGCTGGGTCCGGGACGTCCGCTGGCCGGACGCGCAGCGGATCGCCGCCCGCCGCGCCGCATGAGGCGGCGCTTCCAGCATGATGTAGGGGTGAACGGGAGCAGCGCAGACAGCACAGGCGGTCACCACAGCACGCGGACGGACGCGGCGCCCGGAACGGCGCCGGTCCGTCCGCGGGCCGCTGCACCGGCGGGCACGCCCGCCAACGGGGGCACGGAACGGGGCACGGAACGAGGTACGGGCGGGGGCGCGGCCGCCTCGGCCCCGCGCCGCCGGGGCGGCCGGGTGCGGATGACCGGCAAGCAGCGCCGGGAGCAGCTGCTGGAGATCGGCCGGACGGTCTTCGCGGAGCGCGGCTACGACGGCACCTCGGTGGAGGAGATCGCCGAGCGCGCCGGGGTCTCCAAGCCCGTGGTGTACGAGCACTTCGGCGGCAAGGAGGGGCTGTACGCGGTGGTCGTGGACCGCGAGATGCAGCTGCTGCTGGACATGGTGACGGGGGCGCTCACCGGCGGGCACTCCCGCGAGCTGCTGGAGCAGGCCGCGTTCGCGCTGATGGACTACATCGACACCTCGACGGACGGCTTCCGGATCCTGGTCCGGGACTCGCCGGTGGCCCAGTCGACCGGCACCTTCGCCTCGCTGATCAGCGACATCGCGACCCAGGTCGAGGACATCCTGGGCCTGGAGTTCAAGTCCCGCGGCTTCGACGCCCGGCTGGCCCCGATGTACTCGCAGATGCTGGTCGGGATGGTCGCGCTGACCGGCCAGTGGTGGCTGGAGGTCCGCAAGCCGGACAAGGCGACGGTGGCGGCGCACCTGGTGAACCTGGCCTGGCACGGGCTGGAGGGTCTGGAGCGGCACCCGAAGCTGGTCGGCGACCGCAAGGGCTGAGCCCGCACCGGGCCCGGCCGCTACCGCTTCACCCCCACTACCGCTTCACCCCCACCGCGAAGATCCGCCGGAACGGGAACACCGTCCCGTACGGCCCGGCCGGGTAGGCCTCGCGCAGCAGCCGCCCGTACTCGGCGAGGAAGGCGGCCCGGTCGGCCGGGTCGGCGAGCCCGGTGAGGACGGGTCGCAGGGCGCTGCCCTTGACCCACTCCAGCACCGGGTCCGGCCCCGGCAGCAGGGTGCGGTAGGTGGTCTCCCAGACGTCGGGGAGGCAGTCGGCGCCGGCCAGGACGTCGAGGTAGCGCTCGGGCGGGTGGACGCCGGAGCGGACGGCGTCGACGCCGAGGGCGTCGCGCCAGCGGGGGCTGCGGCGCAGGTCGGCGAGCAGGGTGTGGCTGGGGGCGTCGAAGTTGCCGGGGACCTGGAAGGCGACCGCTGCGCCCGGGCGCAGCGCGGCGGCCCAGCGCGGGATCAGGTCGAGGTGGCCGTCGATCCACTGCAGGGTCGCGTTGGAGACGATCAGGTCGGGCCGGGCCGGGGCGGGGTCGTACGCGCGGGCGTCGGCGAGCAGGTAGTCGGCGGTGGGCTCGCCCTCGGTGCGGGCGGTGGCGAGCATCGGGGCGGAGTTGTCGATACCGGTGATCCGGGCCTGCGGCCAGCGTTCGCGCAGGACGGCGGTGGAGTTGCCCGGGCCGCAGCCGATGTCGAGGATCACGGCGCCGTGCGGATCCGGATCCGGGAGGACGGGGACGCGGGCGATCAGTTCGCGCAGCGGGCGGGTGCGTTCGTCGGCGAAGCGCAGGTACTGCGCCGGGTCCCAGACGGGGGTGGTCATGGCTCACCTCGCAGGTATCTCGACATCAAGATATCTCGATGTAGCCTCGCTGGCACATTTCTCGATGTCAAGAGACTTCACATCGACACATCCACCGATACACTGATCGTCATGGAGGACGAGGTCGACAGGCTGGTCGCAGCATGGCGCCGAGAGCGCCCCGACCTCGACGTGGAGCCGCTTGAGGTGCTCAGCAGGGTCAGCCGGCTCGCCCGGCACCTGGACCGCGCCCGCCGCACCGCCTTCGCCGAGCACGGCCTGGAGCCCTGGGAGTTCGACGTCCTGACCGCCCTGCGGCGGGCCGGCTCCCCGTACCAGCTCTCCCCCGGCCAACTGCTCACCCAGACCTTGGTCACCTCCGGCACCATGACCAACCGGATCGACCGGCTCACCGGCAAGGGCCTGGTCAAGCGCCTGCCCGACCCGGACGACCGGCGCGGCGTCCTGGTCCGGCTGACCGACGACGGCCGGGACCGCGCCGACCAGGCGCTGGCCGGGCTGCTCGCGCACGAGCGCGAACTCCTCGCCCAGCTCAGCTCCGGACAGCAGGGCGAACTCGCCGCGCTGCTGCGGCTGCTGGTCGCGCCGTTCGACAACATCCCGGGCTGAGCCCCGTCCGCCGCCGCTCAGGGGGCGGAGGCGATGGACGGCGGCACCGCCGACTCGGCGGGGCTGATCCCGGCCCGGCGGGCGACCGCGACGGCGGCCAGGGTGGAGTGCACCCCGAGCTTGCCGAGCACGTTCTGCATGTGGGTACGGACGGTGTGCGGCGACAGGTAGAGCCGCTCGGCGACGGCCTGCCGGCCCAGGCCCGCCACCATGCAGCGCAGGATCTGCTTCTCCCGCGGGGTGAGGGTGTCCACCAGCCGCTCGCTCTCGGTGCGGTCCCGCCGGGCGGTGGTGAGCTCGCGGATCACCCCGGTGAGCAGCGCCGGCGGCAGATGCGTCTCGTCCCGCAGCACGCCCCGGACCACGGCCAGCAGTCGGGCCAGCGAACTCTCCTTCGCCACCCAGCCGGTGGCGCCCGCGTGCAGCGCCCGGGCGGCGCGGTGCGGGTCGTCGGCGGTGGCCAGGACGACGGCGCGCAGCCCGGGGTGGGCGCGGCGCAGCCGGCCGAGCAGGGTGATGCCGTCGGGGGGCGGAGAGGCGGCCCTGAGCTGGTCGGCACGCAACTGCTCCGGGCGCAGCTGATCGGAGCGCAGCTGATCGGAGCGCAACTGCTCCGCGCGCAACTGGTCCGCCGCACGGGCGACGGTCGTCGGTGCCGCGGACCGGCGGGGCGGCGGGGCGGCCGGGGCCTGGCGGCGCCGGGCCTCCTCGGCCGGTTCGGCCCCCGGCCTGGCCCGGGCGCCCGCGGTCTCGGCCCCCAGGTCGGCGTCGATCAGCGCCACGTCGTAGGCCCGCCCCTCGGCGGCGGCGCGCTCCAGCGCCCGCTCGGCGGCGGCCGCGCTGCCCGCCGCACCCACCTCCACGTCGGGCTCGGCGGCGAGGGCCGCGGCCAGCGCCTCGGCGAAGATCCGGTGGTCGTCGACCACCAGGACCCGGATCCGCCCCATCGTCACTACCCCCCTGCTCAGAGCGCCCGAGCCCGGGAGCGGGGACCGGTCCGGCGGCCGCGCTCCGAACCCGTCGCCCCGCCCGCCCACCGGTTGGCCGGTGAGGCCGAATCGGCGCCGGCCCCCACCGGTACCGCACTCAGCGTACGGGCCGGGAAACTCCCCCGTGGTGGATTGGTGAACTTTCGTCAGGAGCTGTGTGGGTGGCCGGACTTGTTCGGTCCGTTCGGTCCCGGGGGCGCCTTCCGCGCCCCCGGGGCCGTCCCGACTCGCCCCTGGTCAGCCGGCGTTCTTCTCCAGGGTGAACTTCCAGGCGTCGGCCACGATGTCGTCCAGCTTCGGGCGCCGCGGCGTCCAGCCCAGCTCCTGGTGGGCGCGCTCGGCGGAGGCCACCAGCACCGCCGGGTCGCCGGCCCGGCGACCGGCCACCTGCACCGGGATCTCCCGGCCGGTGACGCGCTTGACCGACTCGATCACCTCGTGCACCGAGAAGCCGCTGCCGTTGCCCAGGTTGCAGATCAGGTGCTCGCCCGGCTTGGCGGCGTCCAGCGCCAGCAGGTGCGCCTCGGCCAGGTCCGCGACGTGGATGTAGTCGCGGATGCAGGTGCCGTCCGGGGTCGGGTAGTCGTCGCCGTACACCGCGATGTGCGGGCGCTGGCCCAGTGCGGCCTGGAAGACCAGCGGGATCAGGTGCGACTCGGGGTCGTGGCGCTCACCGTAGGCGCCGTACGCGCCGGCCACGTTGAAGTAGCGCAGCGAGACGGCGGCCAGGCCGTGCGCGACGGCCTCACTGGTGATCAGGTGGTCCACCGCGAGCTTGGTGGCGCCGTAGGTGTTGGTCGGCGCGGTGCGGGCGGTCTCGGCGATCGGCACCGCCTCCGGCTCGCCGTAGGTGGCGGCGGTGGAGGAGAACACCAGCTTGCGCACGCCCGCCGCGCGCATCGCGCTGATCAGCTCCAGCGAGCCGGCCACGTTGTTGCGCCAGTACTTCTCCGGGTCCACGACCGACTCGCCGACCTGCGAGGAGGCGGCGAAGTGCAGCACGCCGTCGAAGGAGCCGTCCAGCACCTTGCCGGCCTCCTGGATCCGCCCCTCGACGAACTCGGCACCGGTCGGGACGCCCTCGCGGAAGCCGGTCGACAGGTCGTCCAGGACGGTCACCTGGTGACCCGCCTCCAGCAGGTGGGCGGCCACCACGCTGCCGACGTAGCCGGCGCCACCCGTGACCAGGTACTTACTCATGATGAGACCTCCAGCGGGCGATGGGTCCGCCCGGTCGGCGGCCATCGACGGAATGCGTACGACTGCCGCCAATTGTCCCTGCCCGGCGGGGTGCTCCCGACCACCGGGGTGGTCGCTCCCGGGCTTTCTCACCCAGTCCTCAGCCGCTCTCCACAGTCACCGTCCTCAGCCGCCGGACATCCGCTCCAGCAGGCCGGTGCGCGCGGCCACCGCGGCCGCCTCCAGCCGGGTGCGCGCGCCCAGCTTCATCAGCACCCGCTGGACGTGGGTACGGGCGGTGCTCGCGGCGATCCGCATCCCGGCGGCGATCGCCGCGGTGTCCTCGCCGTCCGCGATCCGGGCCAGCACCTGCACCTCACGGCGGGTCAGCAGTCGCAGCAGCCGGACCGCCTCGTCGTCCGGTTCGGCCACCGGGCGCAGCAGTTGGTCGAAGGCCCCGCGCAGGACGTCCACCGCCACCGCGGCCTCGCCCGCCCGGGCCCGTCCGATCGCCCGCTCGACCACCTCGATCCGCTCGTCGCTGGGCACGTACCCGGCCGCGCCGGCCGCGAACGCCCCTGCCACGCCCCGCAGTTCGCCGACCGGCCCGAGCACGATCACGGCCACCTCGGGGCGCTCCCGGTGGATCCGGCGCAGCCCGTCGAAGGCCCCGGGCTCCCCCGGCGCGGCCACGCCCAGCAGACACACCTCCGGCCGCCGCCCGGCCACCAGGTCGGCGGCGACGCCGGCCGGGGAGCCGACCGCGAGCACCCGGTGGCCGCGCAGTTGGAGCGCGGTGGCCAGCGCCTCGGCCAACAGCCGATGGTCGTCGACCACCACGAGTCGAACGCCCATGACGCCCTCCCGGTCGGGGTCCGGCTCGCGCCCGCACCCCTCGGGCGGGCGGCCGATGACGCACCATCACAGCGCATTCCGCACCCGACCCGCTAGGCCACCGCGTGTCGGCGGTCCGGCCGGGCTCGGGCCCGGCTGGAGTCGGGCCCGAGCCGGGCCGGGCCGGCGGGCTCGGGAAACGCGAAAGACCCCCGCCGCGAAGCGAGGGTCTTTCAGTGGAGCCCCCATGCGGAATCGAACCGCAGACCTTCTCCTTACCATGGAGACGCTCTACCGACTGAGCTATAGGGGCTTGCCGGGTTTTTGTTTTCCCGGGCCGGTCGAACAAGGAAGACATTACACGGCCGTCGACCCGGAAGGGAAATCGGCCCTGCCCGGGCCCACCTCGGGCCTCCCCGGCCCGCCTCCGACCGCTCAGGCCTCGGGGTGCGCCGCGTCGAACTCCTCACGGGCCGCGAGCATCTGCCGGGCGCGCCGCTCCGTCCAGCGGCCGAGCGGGGAGACCAGCTCCGCCAGCTCCCGGCCGAGCGGCAGCAGGTCGTAGACCACTCGCGGCGGCGTCTCCGGGAAGACCGTGCGGAGCACCAGGCCGTCGCGCTCCAGGGCGCGCAGCGACTGGGTGAGCATCTTGCGACTGACCCCGCCGATCCCGCGCTGGAGTTCGGAGAAGCGCTGCGGCCCGCAGGCGGCGAGGCTCATCAGGATCAGCAGTGACCACTTGTCGGCCAGCTCGGCGAACATCTCGCGGCTGGGGCAGAGCTGGGCGAAGACGTTGAGCTCCAGCACCTGCCCGTGCGGCTGCCCCTGCTCCCGGGCCGTTTCCTCCGTCGTCATACCGACCAGGGTAGCCCCGCGGTCTCCAATCCGCTCCTGGTAACCAATGGAGACTTGGTCTATATTGGAGACCGTTCGACGGGCCGGGCGTCCGCAAGCTTCGCCCTGCCCGGGCCCGTCCCCGCCACTTCCCCACCGGCCCACCGGCCCACCGCCGTCCCGTACAGGAGCGCCCCGCATGACCGCCATCCGCCCGACCGTCGCGATCGCCTACCACTCCGGCTACGGCCACACCGCCGTGATAGCCGAGGCCGTCGCCCGCGGCGCCGCCACCGCAGGTGCCGAGGTCGTCTCGATCGCCGTCGACACCATCACCGACGAGCAGTGGGCCCAGCTGGACGCCGCCGACGCGATCGTCTTCGGCTCCCCCACCTACATGGGCACCGCCTCCGGCGCCTTCCACGTCTTCGCCGAGGCCACCAGCAAGCGCTGGTTCACCGACGCCTGGAAGGACAAGGTCGCGGCCGGCTTCACCAACTCCGCCTCCAAGAGCGGCGACAAGGCCAGCACCCTCGGCTTCTTCCAGACCCTCGCCGCCCAGCACGGCATGAACTGGGTCAACCTCGGCCTCAAGCCCGGCTGGAACGCCACCACCGCCAGCGAGGACGACCTCAACCGCCTCGGCTTCTTCAGCGGCGCCGCCGCCTCCTCGCCCTCCGACGCCGGCGTCGAGGCCGTCCACAAGGCCGACATCGCGACCGCCGAGCACCTCGGCGAGCGCGTCGCCCGGCACACCGCGATCGTGCTGGCCGGCCGGGCCGCCCTGGCCGGCTGAGCCCTCCCCGCGCCTGCGCCTACGCCGCCGGGTCCGTCCCCAGGACGGGCGCCCGGCGGCGTCCGCCGTCCACCGCCGCCAACTCCGCGCCCGTGGTCTCCGGCAACAGCCGCAGGCACCCCAGGGCCAGCACGCCCAGCCCCGCCAGGTACCAACCCGCCGGCTGCGCCGTCCCGTACGCCGCGGTCAGCCTGGTCGCCACCAGCGGCGTCGTCGCACCGCCGATCACCCCGCCCAGGTTGTACGTCAGCGCGGCCCCGGTGTAGCGCACCCGGGTCGGGAACAGCTCCGGCAGGAACGCCGCCACCGGCCCGAACACGCAGCCCAGCACCACCATCGCCCCCGCCAGCCCGACGAACATCAGCGGCCGCCGCACCGTCTCCAGCAGCGGGAACACCACCAGCGACCACCCCGCGGCGAGCCCCGTCGCCCACTGCAACGTCCGCCGCCGCCCCCACCGGTCACTGCGCGAGGCACTCAGCCACACCGTCACGGCCATCCCCGCCGCCCCGACCAGCAGCATCGACAGCACCAGCGTGCTCGCCACCCCGAGGCCGGACGTCGCATACGCCAGCGCGTACGTCGTGGTCAGGTAGAACAGCGCGTACCCCACGGTGATCGCCCCGCCGCCCGCCAGCACCGGACGCCAGTGCTCGCGCAACACCTCCACCACCGGCGGCCGCTCCCGGGGCTCGCCCGTCCGGAACAGCGGGGACTCCTCGATCCGCAGCCGCACGAACAGCCCCACCGCCACCAGCAACGTCGAGGCCAGGAACGGCACCCGCCAGCCCCACCCCCGGAACGACGCCTCGTCCATGCCGAGTTGGAGCGCCAGGAACACCCCGTTGGCCAGCACGAACCCACCCGTCGGCCCCAACTGCAGGAAGCCCCCGTACCGGCCCCGCCGCCCGGCCGGCGCGTTCTCCGCGATCAGCAGCGCCGCCCCGCCCCACTCCCCGCCCAACCCGACGCCCTGGCACACCCGCAGCACCACCAGCAGCACCGGCGACCACCACCCCCACACCGCGAACCCCGGCAACACCCCCACCGCCGCCGTCGCCAACCCCATCAACAGCAGCGACACCACCAGCGTCGCCTTCCGCCCCACCCGGTCCCCGAAATGCCCGAACACCACCGCCCCCAACGGCCGGGCCAGGAACGCCACCGCATACACCGAGAACGCCGCCAACAGCGCCCCCACCGTGCCCAGTCCGGGAAAGAACACCGGCCCGAACACCAACGCGGCTGCCGTCCCGTACAGAAAGAAGTCGTAGAACTCGATCGCCGTCCCGATCAACGCCGCAGCCGCCGCCCGCCGCAACTGCCCTACCCGCCAAGCACCCTCCGCATCCATACCACCACCCTCACCGCCACCCGGGTGACCCACCAGCCGCCACCCGGGTGACCCCGGCGCATACCCACAACCCTCACGCCGGAGCGCGTCGGTGGCTTCCACCCCTGTCCTGGGGTGGAAGCCACCGGGCGCTCGTGGGACTCAGCCGCGACGGCCGCGAGGCGGCTCCGGCTGTGCGGGCGACTCCCAGCCTTCGCGAGCCTTCTCGCGCAGCGCTTCAAGGCTTGTTGCCGTAGCTCGCGAGCCAGGCACAGCCCTCCCAGACCAACCACCCTCAGTATCTGCGGACAGCACGTCCAGGGCCTGCGACGGAAGCAGTCCGCGAGCCTTGGCCTCGCGGAGCCTGGCGAACCAGTACGCACCGCCATTCATCGCGATGGGACCAACGGAGAGCCGCGCCTCCCAGCCTGCGGCATCGTCAGCGTCACAGGCCCAAACGTAGCCAAGAATCCCAACGCTTTCGCTGGCAATCGCCACGTACTCGACCGGCTTGTCAGTCCGATAAACGTAACTGGCTGGCCCGCCCTCCACTAGGCGCAATTGCATATCATCCCGAAAGCGACTTCCTTCGTTTTCGCTCATCAACTAGGCCCTTTCACAGAACGCCGCGAGCCGGCCCTACAGCGGAGCGTCCGCCGGAACAACGACCCCATGGTCGGGACCTGCAGTGAACCGGCCGGTGGCTCATGTCGACTTCCAGTCCCGGACGGCCAATTCGGCGATCTGAAGCGTCAAGGACAGCATTCACCGGTAGCGAGTGATCCGGACCGAAATCACGCCATCAAGCTCCATATCGGCCCCCTCGCCGGTAGCTACGTCGAGGAGCACCGGCCCCCTGGACGTATGCGCCACAGCGATCAGCCTGCCGACGCTCTCCCTCCCTCGGCGGTCACGCCGGCGGACCCAGGCCAGCATGCGAGCGCCGTCCGGGGTGCGGACCACCCCGGCCATTGCGGTCAGCCAGTCGGCGAACTCGACCGTTTCCAGGACCGCTCCCAACCGCGCCAAAGTAGGTGCGAACCAGGCTGCTTGGCCGGGAGCAGGCGGCAGAGCCATCTCATCCACGCCCGGTACGCCGTCGGCGAGCCACCGGTCCAGCCAGCCCCATGGGTCAGTGTTGGGCAGCCCGAACGGGGAGGTGTCGTCCTTCGGCACCACCACGGCAGCGTCCAGCATTCCCAGAGACCAATCACCGCTTGCAAGAAAGGCGCGATTGTTGCAGGCGAAGAGCCAACCCCGCCCGAGATCGTCTTGTTCGCCGTGATCGACGAGAACGACCTCGCCACGGTAGTGCTCAGCGAGCCACGCCTCGGCCTTGGCCACTGCTGAGGCCAGGTCGGTGGCGGTGCGCCGCCACGGCGGAGAGACAGCGGGTACGCCACCACGTGGTCGGTGAAAACGGGCCAGGGTGAGCTGGCGCACCCCAGTCGTATCGAGGCGGGCGAGTCCGCCGCTCTGGCCGTCCAGCACAACGACGCGGCTTCCATCGTTGTAGGCGTACAGCAGATGCCCGGTCGCCTCGAAGCCACCCAGCTCACGACGGACCCGCACAACACCGCGCGCGTCCTGGCCCCCCTGGCCAACAGCCGAGAGCACCTCGTCCCAGTCCGCACAGGTGCCGACCTCGGCGCCAGCGAAGTACCGGCGGATCAACCGTCCCCACCAGCCCGGGGCTTCATGCCACGGCTGCCACGGCAACATGCTGACCGCCGCCTGGTCGATCGCAGCGTCCACCGCTACCACACAGCTCCGCGCATTGACACGGTTCTCCCAGTCCTGCCGGGTGCGCGGACCCGGGTTCTGGGCGAGCGCCATCGCATCTCCCCAAGGGTCACTATTGCCCGGATGGAATGGAGCCGAGCCGTCCTTCGGTACGACGATGGAGGCGTTGAGCATCGGAGTGGTCTTGTATCCGGATTCAGGCAACGCGCGCAGGGCGTACCACCACGCCTGCTCGGTTTCGGCGACCGGCTGGTCGGTCGCGAGATCGACCACAGGCCCGTAAAGCTGCCGTAGCCAGGCCCGCGTGCGATCAGTGGTGGCGTTCACAGCTGAAAGTCCGGGGGCGGGGGGAAAATGCCGGTCTCCAGGAAGTAACGGCTCTGCTTGACGGACAGCGCTGACGGGATGAACTCGACTGCGCCGTTGTCCTTACGAACGTACAGGCACCGGCTCATCGGTAGCGTGCTGGTGTCACCGGTGTCCAGGTGCTCCTGGGTGTCGAATACCACCTTCCAAGCCCACCTGTACTCCTCGACCAATTCGTCCCGAATTACGATAGTCGGCGGCGCCATGGGATAGAGGCCGGCAAGGCGGACCCGAGCCGCCTCGATTACTTCCTGTCGCGTCATCAACGCAAAACTCCTCACGCAATAGGCAGCACAATCCCGACTGCAACTATCGATAGGACATATATTTTATGCTAACGATGTCATCTTTCTCCAGGGTCGCCAGCCTGCCAGTTTGGCCGTCTATATAGATCACGCGACCATCGATGTTGACCACGTTGAACACATGGCCCGAGTAGTTCCCCCGTGCGATCTGCACAACCCCGCGAGAGCCAGGCCCCCTTGCCGACATGTCCTCGCTGATCACATCGCAGCCGCGAACCTCATGGAAGGACGCTTCCGGATTTCCGAGCTCTTTCTTGAACAGCTCTTCGGTCTCCGGTTCGGTGCGCCCCGTTGGACGTGGGGCAGTATACAGATCCTGGCCATCGAGCCTTCTGTCAACCGTGACAACATTGTTGGTGCAGTTCGCGCTATATCCCGGCTGTTCGGCGTCCCAGCGCGGCTTGTTCATGTCCTTCAGCCAGGGGAATTCGCTGTCGATCAGAGCCTGGGCCTGCTCCGGCGACAGCGAACCCGCATGGTAGGCCGGGTATGTGGCTTGGGTTTCCGGCCGCCACGGACCTTTCGGCTCAAATATGTCCTTGTACCAGTCGGCTGTACCACCCTGCTCAGCCGCTTTCTCGGCGGCGTCCTTGGCGGCCTGTTCGGCGGTGTTCTTGGCCGCGTTCTCGGCTACGGCGGTGGCTTCGCGTTCGGCGGCGGTGGCGGCGACACCGCCGCCGCCGGTTTCGGGGGCGAGCAGCAGGTTGCCGAAGAGCTTGCCGCCGGCTTCGGCCGGGTCGGAGCCCCAGCCGCTGCCGACGAGGCCCTTGACGGCCTCGGTCGGGTTGTTGGCGGTTGTGGACAGGCCGGCCACGAGGCCGGACAGGCCCGTGGCGTACTCGGCGGGGTGCGTGATGTTGTAGGGGTCGAGCGGGTTCACGCTGCGCAGGAGCTTGTTCAGGTCGACGACGCTCTTCACGACGCCGCCGCCGAAGTGTTCGGCCAGCTGCGGGACGGACGTGGCGGTGTCCATCAGGTCGGCCTTGAGGATCTCTGTCCGGCTCGGCATCGCCGGGGCGGAGTCCACGAGGGCCTTGACGGCCGCGAGCGCCGTGCGGGCGGCCGAGTCGCGCTGGGTGCGGGCGGCGTCCAGCTTGTCCTCGGCCTCCTTGAACTGGGCGACCGCGTCCGCGGGGGGTTTGAACTCGCCGGGGTCGGCCGGCGGGTCGCCCTGGCGCTGGTCGGCCGGCGTCGCGTTGTAGGCCTTCAACCGGAGGTCGTAGGTCATCGCGTCGTTCATGAAGGTCTTGGCGGCGGCGTCGGACTTCTTCTGCGTCTCCTTCCAGATCCTGACGGCGTCCTTGGCCTGGTCCTGCGCCCAGCTGACGGTGTGGGCGTAGGTGGTCAGGGCGGTGCCGGCCTTCGCGAAGGCGTCCGACGCCGCCAGCCACTGCTTGGGCTGGGGGTCGAACTCCCGGCGGAAGTTGTCGGAGGCCTGTCCGGTCCAGTGGTCGGTGTCCAGGCGGGTCAGGCCCTGGCCGGCCTTGTCGAACGCGTCGTGGAACTTCTGCAGGTGACCGGCGACCTCGTTCAGCTTCTTGGCGTCGCCGTGCAGCAGTTCCTTCGGGTCGTCGCTCTGATCGAGGTTGCGTTCGCCGACCTTGAGACCAGCGTCGTCGGCGATGTCGTCGCCCCAGCCGCTGACGGTCTGTCCGGCGCCGTGCAGCCCGGCCGCGTCGAGTGCCTTCCCGGCCAGGTGCCCGCCCTTCTGCAGGCCCTTGGCGACGAACTTCGTCCCACTGTCGACGGCATCGTCGACGAAGTCCACGGCATCACCGAGGAATCCCATGCCGTCACTTCTCCGGGGCCGGCGGGACGGGGCCGACCGTCGCGGTCAGCGTCATGTTGACCATGCCGGGTTTCTGGACCGCGTCCTGGGCCGCCTTCTTCCACTGCTGCTTGATGTCGTCCCCGGCCTTGTCGAACGACTCACCGGAGTAGTCGGGATGCATGATGTCGTTGATCGGGTTGTCGCCCCACACCTGCGACCACGACTCGTGCTCGACCTGCTCCTCGGTCAGATGGGGATTGCCGATGACGCCGGCCACGACATCCTTCGACAGCCCGCTCGCGTACTTCTCCTGCTCGTAGTACGTGCCCGCCGCCAGACCGACCTTGCCCGCCATGTCCGAGCCCTTGACCACCAGCGACCTGACCGCCCAGCTCCAGCGCTCGCAGAACTCCCCGAACGTCGTCGACAGCTCGAAGTCGCCGGCTTCCATCCCGCCCAGCTCCAGCTCTGTGAAACCGCGCCCGCCCTCCGCGATCCCGGCTATGCCGATCGACTTCAACTCGGCGATCACCCCGTTGAGGCCGTCCGCCACCAGCTTCAACGCCTCGGGATCCGCCCCGTAGCCGTCACCCAACGCCCACACCCCCCGCCGTTCCCGGCCCGTCCAAGGCCATCTCGTCCGGCACGATCCCCCGCACCGGAGGAAAGACCATCGGCTCGTTCCCTGCCACGTCCAGCGCGACCCCCCCGGGCACACCAAGCCCCGGCACCGCCACATCCAACAACCGGCTCCCCAACACCGTCATGTACGGGAACCCGTCCAGCGACAGCCCCTTCGACCGCACGAACGCCGCCAGCTCCTCCTCGGACGAGAAAGCGAAGACCCACCGCAGACCCCCCTCGTCCGCCGTCCACACCGCCTCATCGCCCCACTGCGGCACCAGCACCGGGCTCAACCGGAACTGCGCCAGCATGACCGCCGGATCCCCCAACCCCAACCGCACCATGCGCACCTGATGCATCAAGCCTGCATTACGCACCGTCACCACCAAATCACAGACCACTCGACACCCTAGCGCACATGCTTTCGAACGGAGCGTCACCGCCTCAGGCGGGCTCCCCGGGCCACCTGCCGCCCTCACCGCGGTTCAGCGCCTCCCCCAGCCGCTCCCGCTGTTCCTGTCCGTGCCCGTATGCCGCGCAGGGTGGCGCGCTGACGCTCCGTCGGAGTGAGGTTCATGTAACGGGGTTCACAGGGACGCGCTGCCGTTCTCGGCGCAGGTAGCGCCGGGGGCGGGGTGCTGTCGATCGGGCGCCCGGAAGGACGGACAGCAGCCGCCGAGTCGCCGACGGGTTCGGGCACGGAGCCGCGCACCACCCGCGCACTGCTCAGCTGCGACTGCGGGACGCAACCGGAGCCGTCAACCCGGCCGAGACCGGCGCCGCCAGCAGCCTGCGGTGTCCGGGCACCGCCCCCGCACCGGCACAGCCGCCCCTCGCCGGTGCGAGGGGCCACCGAGCTGCAATCAAATGTTGAGTCCGCCGTGGTGGTCGAACTCGCCCGCCTTGATGCCCTGGACGAACATCGCAAACTTGGCCGGGGTGGTGCGGACGACTATGTCGCCGTCGTCGGACTCGCGGAGTTCGACGACGCCGTCCACCGTACGCACCTCGACGCACTCGTTGGTCGCGCCGCTGTAGCTCGACTTCTGCCACTTGGGCTCAGGCATACCTGTCCTCGACTTCCTTCTTGACGGACCAGATCAGGTCTCGCGACGCATCCTCGGACAGCGCCATGGAGTCCATTCGGGCGAAGACGGCTCGATGCTTGGCCAGGTCTGCCGGGGCGTCGAAGAACAGTACGCCATGGGCGACGTCCAGCTGGACGGTGTCCAGCTCGGGGACAGGCCCCTCGGCAAAGGTGAGGTTCTCGGATGCACCAGGGAACGTGTCGACGGCAAACGGGATCACTCGGACGGAGATGCCGGCTTGCTCCGAGTCTTCGACGAGGGCGTCGAGCTGATCGGCAAGCACCTTGGAACCACCGAACTGCATCCGCAGTGCGGCCTCATGGATGAAGGCTCGAAGAGGCGTCTTGCCCGAGCGGACGAGCTGCTGGCGCTGCACCCGGAATGCGGTTCGGACGTCAATGTCCTTGCGTGGCAACGGCGGGTAGACCCGCGTGAAGACGGCGGAGGCGTAGGCGCCGGTCTGAAGCAGACCGGGAACGTAGTTGGTCGTGCAAGTGGAGAGCGCTGTCGCGAAGCTCTCGATCTCGGCAACCTCCAGGAAGTCTGTCGTCAGAACCTCGCGGTACCCCTCCCACCAGCCCTTCCCGCGCTCGGTGATGATGCCGGCGAGCGCGTCGATCAGTGGCCGGTTATCGCAGTTGCAAGCCGCGGCGATGGTGTGGAGGCGGTCGACACTGATGCCGATCCTCCCCGATTCCATCTGTGTGACCTGCGCTGGATTCATCCCTACGTTTCGGCCGAGTTCCGAACCGCCGAAGCCCGCCCGTTCGCGCATTCTCCGCAGCTCAGTACCGAGCCTGCGCTGACGGAGGGTTGGGTTGGCGCGTGGTGGCATGACTTTCCCTTCCGGGTCTGGTGGGGCTCAGTGTGCCGCGCCGACGAAGCGCCGGTCCACCTTGCAGGTGTTTACCACGAAAGGGGGAATGTTCCAGCGGCCGTGGTAAATCTTCCACTCCCGTGCACTAAGGTCGAGCCACATCGATCCGATGGTTCGTCAGTAATGCCTGTTGTTAGGGGCAGTAGGCGCCTGCCGCCCTGGCACCGCAGAGCAGCCACGCGTGGCATCCACCAGCTCCGCTCCGGCCTGGCTCACGGCGACGCATCCGCCGGAAACCCCTCACCTCTCACGGAGGTTCCCCATGTGCAGCCTCAACTCCCCCTCCCTCGCGCTCTCCCGCCAGACCCTGCGCCAGGCCATGACCCGCGCCGGCTGGCACCCCGAGGCCGTCATCGACGCCGAGCTCGCGCTCGTCGAGCTGATCGTCAACGCCTGGCAGCACGGCAAGACCGCGTCGCCCGTCGTCCTGCTCGTCATCGGCGGCAGCACGCTCCGCGTCTCCGTCGCCGACGAGAGCCCCGCCCTCCCCGAGCAGCGCACCCCCGCCGACCTCGCCGAGTCCGGCCGGGGCCTCCAGCTCGTCGAGGGGCTCACCCACCGGTGGGGTGTGGACCCGCAGGAGAAGGGCAAGAACATCTGGTTCGAGCTGGACGCCGTCGCGTGAACCACGTCCGACGCCACCCGATGAAACCCACGGACCCCCGCGTCCGGCACTACACCGAGGCCCAGATCAAGACTCTCATCACCGAAGTCCACGAGCGCGGACGGAAGTTCGGCCCCGTCTGGCCCTCCGCGACCACCGACACGACCCTCGACGGACGCGTCCTCGTCCGCTTCAACACCGCCCCGGTCACAACCCTGCTCAACCTCCTCAACCTCCTCCTCGACGCCGAGCGAGGTGACCCGTGCGAGCCGTGACCGAGCGCACCACCGTCCACTACCTCACCGCCGAGTCCGCCCCCGACGCGGCTCTCCAACTCCGGCTCGCCGTCGACTTCGGCATCCACGCCACCCCCGGCGACCACCTCGCCTTCCCCCTCACCCGTAGCCAGGCGGAAGAGCTCCTCTTCTTCCTCTCCGCCCACCTCGGGGCCCACCGGTGAGACCCGGTGCCGCCAACTCCCTGATCGGCACCGCGTTCGCGATCCTCATCGCCCTCGCGATCGCCACCGTCGCCCTCGGCGTCCTCATGGCCCTCAGGACGCCACCCCGCGACGACCGGATCGCCGACCACGCAGCCACGAACCCACCCGAGGGGTAACCATTCGAACACCAACTGACGCTGAACCGCTTCGCCTCAGCCGAAGCGGTTCAGACCAGAACGCGAGTGCCCGACCGTCAGGCTCACACCTTCGGCCGGGCAGCCAACCGACTCCCGACTACCGCGCGTACGGGTTGTTCTCCGGCGGCACGGGCGGCTGGTACGACGGCGGTACGGGCGGAGCCGTCGGGGCCGGAGGAACCACGGCACCCATCGGCTGCTGCGGAGGCATGGGCGGCACCGCCGCCTTCCGCCGCCGCACCACGGCGAACACCACCCCGGCCACCACCAGCAGACCAGCCACCACCCCGCCGACGATCGGCAGCGCACTGCCCGACCCGGACGACGCCTCGGCCTTCGGCTGCACGGTCGGAGCAGCGCCGGCCGCCGCTTCGGACGGGCTCTCGGTGGGAGTCGACGACGTCGGAACCGGCGAGGTGGGAACCGGCGAACTCGGCGAGGACGGCACGGCAGACGGCGTGACCGCATCAGCCGGGAGGGGAGACACATCCGCCGCACCGGGATCGCCGGGATCCGTCAGCGCGATCCGGGGCCGTACCGCGCCCCAACCGGCGTCATTCGTACGGGCATTCCCGCCGTTCGGTCTACCAGCAGTATTGATGAGCACTCGCAGAATCTGGTTCGGCGACCAATCCGGGTGGATCGACCAGACCAGCGCCGCCGAGGCGGATGCCAGGGCGGTCGCATCCGACGTTCCATGGCCGGTGCAATACCCAGATGGAGCCGTGCAGGCTGCGATGGTATCCACGCCAGGGGCGACGAGAGCCACCTGCGGCCCGGTCTCTGATTCCTCCGTCACGTTCCCATTCCGACCGAAGGCCCCGATGCCGACGACGTTAGGCAAACCTCCTGGATAATCAACCGGATTCCCAGACTTCGCCTCATTTCCCACCGCAGCGAAGACCAGTGCCCCCTTTGCCCTCGCGGACGCGAGGGTTCGATTCAGCTTGGCCACATCCTCACGGGAGGCTGTGACCGAGTTTGTCCCCTGAGAAATGCTAATGACCTTGGCGCCGCGTTCAACCGCATAATCGACGGCCTGCCCGATCTGCCCAAGAAAGTCAGCTGAAAGTACAGACCCCTCGGATCCCGTATTGATCTTCAAAGGCAGGATCTTGACGCCGGGCGCCAACCCGTAAGCACCCTTACCGCCATTTGCCTTTCCGGTCCCCGCAATCAGCCCAGCCATCTGCGTACCGTGCCCGTTGGCATCAGCACCAAATCCCCCCTGACTACCACTGAAGTCCTTGCCAGGTAGGAATTGCCCGGCCAAATCAGGGTGATCCAGCTTGAACCCACCGTCGATCACCGCGACCGTAACGCCCTGCCCCGTGGAAACCTTCCACATATCCGACGCGCGCATGACATCCAGGTGCCATTGGTCATCACGAACCGAACCATCTGCGGCGGCCGATGCTGCAAGCGGGCCAACTACTACTCCAGCGGCTACGAGCATCGCCGCGAACAGTCGGCCAGGCACCCGCCCGATCATTCGACTCATCACAACTCCTCGTCGATTTCCCCGCCTGCCGAAGCGGGGCCCTGAACAGAACTGCCCGGCCACTGGGAAGGCCCAGTGGCCGGGCAGTCGTTACGGTCCTACTCAATCACGTCCGGATTGCTGCGCGGCGTACCGCTGGTCCAGGTCTCCTCGTCCTCGTGCAGGTAGTCCGCGCGGTCGCGGCGGTCGCGTTCCTTCTTGCCGCTGTGGCTGCCCGCGCCTGGGGCCATCATGCCGTTCTGCCCGGACCGGGCACCGCCCTCCGCGGCGCCTGCTGCGGCCGCGCGGTTGCGCAGGCCCGTGCCGCCCGGGGTGAACTCCCCACCCGCAGCGGGGCCCTTGCGGCCGCCGACCGTGCCGCCGGGGGTCGAGGTCAGACCCCGGCCGCGCGAGCCGCCGGCGCCGCCGACGACACCGTGGCCACCGCCCATGCCCGGGTGCATGCCACCCATGCCGCCGCCCGTGGGCGAGCCGCCGACCCGGCCGCCGCCGGTCGCACCCTCACGGCCGAAAACCGTTCCGTTCGGGAGTCCCGGGGTGCCGGCCTTGCCGGGAAGTGAGCCGCCGCCGAAGGGGCCGGTGCGGAGGGGAACCGAGCCGCCGCCCTTGCCGGGAATGCCGCCGATGCCCTTGGTCGGGACGGAACCGCCACCGGTGCCGGCCGGGAAGCCGGAGATCGGGCCACTGCCGGGCAGTCCGGGCAGCCCTCCTCGGCCGTCGGGACCGCCGGGGTAGGCGGGAGTTCCGCTCGGGCCGCTCGGCAGCACCGGGCCGCTCCCAGGACCGACCGAGGTGGTCTGGTCCGGCAGGGTCGGGATGCTGTCGAGGCCGGTGCCCGGGCGGGTGACCGGGTCCGAGGGGTGGGACGGCGGGTTCGAGGTACCCGGGTCCTGCGGCGGGGGCGGCAGCTGACCGCCGCCGTACGGCGGCGTCGGGCCAGGGTGGGTCGGGTTGGACGGGTCCTGCCAGCTCGTTGCCGGATCGCGGGGCCTCATGGTGGCGCCGCCGTAGTTGCCACCAGACGGGCTGTAGCTCCCGCCGGCGCTGCCGGTGCGGGGGCTGCGGAGGGAACCTCCGTAACTGCCTCCGGAGTTACCACCACCCCCGTACTCCGAGAGCGAGCCCTTGTCCTTGCCCGTGCCAGGCGTCCCCGGCAGCACCACGTTGTCGTCGATCCCGGTCAGCGTCGTCGTCGCCGCGCTGTACGCCTGCGCCAGCTTCTCCATCTGGAGAACGGCTGCCTGATGCTCCTTCTCGACCGTCGCCTTGGCCTGATTGGCCTGGGCCGCGCTCACCCAGTTCGGGTTGAGCGAGAACATGAATTGGTCGACTGACTTACCGCCCAGGTCCACGTTCGACGGCATGTAGACCGACTGCGCGTTGGCCTTGGCCAGCAGGTCGATCTCCGTCTGCGGAGGCTTGGGCACAGCGGACTGGGCCGTGCTGAGTGCCTCCCCGGCCTGAACCATGGCGTTGCCGGCGGTCGTGGAATGCTGGGCGATGATCGCCGCCGACTTGTAGAGGTTCCCGACCCAGGTCTTGAAGTTCTCGGCCGCCGGTCCCTCCCAGGTGACATTGCCGAGGTGTCCCTGTAGCGCCTGGCTGAGGTCCGTCAGGACGCGGCCCGCGTCCTGAAGTTGATTCGCTCGCTTCAGTACGTCGGCGGGCTTCCCGCCGTCGACCATCCCCTTCAGTACGGCGTGGTCGATATTAGTGAAATCCGTCGTTCCTGACATGGCCTGTTCCCCGTCTCCCCGTAGATCTCTCCCGGCGCCGCTGTCAGGCCGTCACGTTGGACGCCGACGCCGTTCCGCTCGCCCCCGCCGCGATCGCCTTCTGGGCGTCCGTCGTGTGGCTCTCGTTGCTCGTGTACCTGCTGTGCGTGTCCGTAACCGCGGCCTTCATCGCCTCGATCTGCGCCGCGAAGTCCTTGTGGAGCTTGACGAGTTGTTCGTGAACCTTGTCGTAGGCAGCGTGCAGGGCCACGGCCTCCGGGAACTTCCCGGCGTCCGACGCGTTGATGAAGCTACCCTGGGAGACTTTCTGCTCCTGGAGCTTGTACGGCGCGGCCGCCGATCCCTCCATGGCCTGGAGCAGTGCGTCGACCTTGTTGGCGAAGTTCGTGAGCGTGTCGAGCTCGATCTGGACGTCCTGCTTGCCGAAGGCCTTCACCAGGTCATCGGCGCTGACGTTCGTCTGCGCCGCGCTGACGACGGGGGCAATTTTGACCCCGTGCCCCCAAGGCAGCGGGATCGTCGGCCCGTCCAGCATGAACGGCGTCGCATCCGGTGCCCCCGCCGGGTCCGTCCCGGTAGCCGCAGGCTTCAGCGGGCTCGTCGCCGCACCCGGCTTGTCCGTGTCTCCCACAGCAATCCACCTCTCCCCCGTACGGCCGGACACCCAGGCGACTCCCGGGCCCTCCCCGCCACAACACACCGTCAACTTCCAAGGCTTACCGCCCCGGTCGGCTCAACCGCCCGCCCTGTGGGCGGTTTCCGGCCTCCGTCATCGTAGCCACCACCTCTGTCGGCCCGGCAGGGCCCTTGGCCCGCCCGTGCACGATCGGTACGAACTTGACACGTACAGCCGACCACCAGGCCGCTGGGTAAACTGACCCGGTACGCCCCATCTGCCGCGCAATGTCGCACAGCAGCGACCCGAGGCCGCAGAACGGACGTGACCCCGTATGCCTCCGAGCAAGCCGACGCCCTGGTGGGCCCGCGCCGTGCGACCGGCCCGGCCGCCGCTGCCGTGGGCGCTGATGGCCCGGGCCGCCGCCGGCATGGCGGTACCGCTGACGGCCGGCCTCCTGGCCCACCGCCTGGACCTCGGGGTGTTCGCCGGGCTGGGCGCGATGCACGCGACGATGAACGACCGCGCGGAGCCCGCGCACCAGCGCGCCACCCGCATCGCCACCGCCGTGCTCGCCTCCGCTCTCGGCATGCTGATCGGCACGGCCCTGCAGCACGCCCACGCGAGCGCCACCGTCCTCGGCGGCGCGCTGACGCTCACCGCCTTCGCCTCCGGGGCGTTGAGCGCGACCGGCCCGCGGGGTTCGGCGGCCGGGATGCTGTTGCTGGTGTCGGCCGCGCTGGGCAGTGGGATGCCGCCGCCGCATCCGTGGTGGGCGGCGGCGCCGATGATGCTGGCGGGCGCGGCCCTGGTGGTCCTGCTGGGTCTGCCGGTGAGGTCCGATCACCGGTCCGGCTCCGATCCCCGCAACCGCGCGCTCGCCGCCGTCTACGAGGCGCTCGGCCGTACCCTCGCCGATCTGGGCACTGCGCAGGGCGCCGCCTCGCGCCAGGTGCTGACCGCCCGCCTGAACCAGTTGCAGGACCTGCTCCCGAACCCGGCCCACCGCACCAACCCGCAAGCCCTGCACCGCATGTACGAGGCCGCCCTCGCCGCCACCGAGGCCGCGACCGGACTGCTCTGGGCCTGGCGCCCCGTCCCCGCGGAGGTGGCCGAGGTTCCCGGGCGGCTGGCGGCGGCCGTGCGGCGGGGCGGGGGTGAGGTCGCGGTGCCCGACTGGGGGCCGGACACCCCGGCGCGGCAGGCGCTGGACGTGGCGCTGCGCGCCGCGGCCGACACCGTCGCCGGCCGCCCGACGCGGATCGGCACCGCCCCCGCGTCGCCGCCCGACCCGTGGCGGCTGCGCGCTCGACTGTTGTCCCGTCCCTCCGTCCGGTACGGGCTGCGGGTCGCGCTGTGCATCGCGGTCGGCGCGGTGGTGACCGCCAACTACCCGCTCAGCAAGAGCTACTGGGTGCCGATGACAATCGCCTTCGTACTGAAGCCGGATCTCGGTTCGGTGTTCCTGCGCGCGGTGAGCCGCGCGATCGGCACGGTGCTGGGCGTGGTGGTCACGGCGGCGCTGCTCTCGCTCACCACCAACCACTGGGCGCTGACCGCGATGGCCGCGCTGTGCGTCGCGCTGCTGCCGTACGCCACCGCCGCGCACTACGGGCTGAACACGGTGGTGATGACCCCGATGGCGCTGGTCCTGCTGCAACTCGGCGGCCAGAGCAGCGCGGCGGAGTTCTGGCCGCGGGTGCTGGACACCGTGCTCGCCAGCGCGGTCGTGCTGCTCTTCGGCTACCTGTTGTGGCCCGAGCGCCCGCGCCACCGCATCGAGCCCCGGCTGGTGGCCGCGACCACGGCCCTGCGCGCCTACCTCGACGCCACCACCCAGGACGGCCGGACTCAGGTCTGGCTGCGCCGCACCGCCTACCGTTCGCTGGCGGACGCCCGTCAGGAGGTGCGGCAGGGCCTGGCCGAACCGCCGCCCACCGGCCGGCTGGCCGAGCAGTGGCTGCCGGCCACGGCGGCGTTGGAGCGGCTGGGCGGCGCGGTGGCGGCCTTCGCCGCGCAGATCCGGTACGGCGGCCGGGTGCCCGATCCCGCGGAGACCGAGCGGGTCCGCCGGGCGTTGGACGAACTGACCGCCGCCGCCCGGGAACACCGCCCGCCGACGCGGCCGGCGGTGCTTCCGACGGCGCCGCACGACCCCGCGCTCAGCGCGCTGGGCCGTGCGGCGGACGAGCTCGAAATCCTGCTCAGGAAGCGGTAGTTCAGACCTGCTCGGCCAGCTCCAGCCAGCTCATCTCCAGCTGCTCCTTCTCCTCCCGGACGGCTCGCAGCTGTCCGTCCAGCTCCGCGACCTTGGAGAAGTCGGCGGCGTGCTCGGCGAGTTGGGCGTGCAGCTTGGACTCCTTCTCGTCCAGCTTGGCGATCTGCCGCTCCAGCTTCTGCATCTCCTTCTTCGCCGCCCGCAGGTCCCCGCCGGACAGCCCGGCAGCGGCGGCGGCCTGGGCGGCCGGAGCAGCGGGAGCGGCAGCCGCCGCAAGAGCCGCCATCCGGGCCCGCCGCTCCAGGTACTCGTCGACGCCCCCCGGCAGCATCCGCATCTTCTTGTCGCCGAGCAGCGAGTACACGACGTCCGTGGTGCGCTCGATGAAAAAGCGGTCGTGGCTGATGACGATCATCGAGCCGGGCCAGCCGTCGAGCAGGTCCTCCAGCTGGTTGAGCGTCTCGATGTCCAGGTCGTTGGTCGGCTCGTCCAGGAACAGCACGTTGGGCTCGTCCATCAGCAGCCGCAGCAGCTGCAGCCGACGCCGCTCGCCGCCGGACAGGTCGCCGACCGGCGTCCACTGCTTGTCCTTGCCGAAGCCGAACTGCTCGCACAGCTGCCCGGCGCTCATCTCCCGGCCCTTGCCGAGGTCGACCCGGGAGCGGATCTGCTCGACGGCCTGCAGCACCCGGGTCTCCGGCTCCAGCTCGGCGACCTCCTGGGAGAGGTAGGCCAGTCGCACGGTCTTGCCGACCTTGACCACACCGGAGGTCGGCTGCACGTCGCCCTCGGAGGCGTACGCGTCGCGCATGGCGCGCAGCAGCGAGGTCTTGCCAGCGCCGTTGACGCCGAGCAGGCCGATCCGGTCGCCGGGGCCGAGCTGCCAGGTGAGGTTCTCCAGCAGCAGCTTGGGGCCGGCCGTCACGGTGACGTTCTCCAGGTCGAAGACCGTCTTCCCGAGCCGGGCGTTGGCGAAATTCATCAGCTCGCTCTTGTCCCGCGGCTCCGGCACGTCCGCGATCAGGGCGTTGGCCGCCTCGATCCGGTAGCGCGGCTTGGAGGTGCGGGCGGGGGCGCCGCGGCGCAGCCAGGCGAGCTCCTTGCGGGCCAGGTTCTGGCGCTTCTGCTCCTCGACGGCCTCGATCCGGGAGCGCTCGGCGCGGGCGAAGACGTAGTCGGAGTAGCCGCCCTCGTACTCGTGCACCTCGCCGCGCTGGACGTCCCACATCCGGGTGCAGACCTGGTCGAGGAACCAGCGGTCGTGGGTGACGCAGACCAGCGCGGAGCGGCGCTTCTGCAGGTGCTGGGCGAGCCAGTTGATGCCCTCGACGTCGAGGTGGTTGGTGGGCTCGTCCAGGATGATCAGCTCGGGCGAGCCGAGCAGCAGCTTGGCGAGGGCGATCCGGCGGCGCTCGCCACCGGAGAGCGGGCCGATGACGGTGTCCAGGCCGTCGATGAAGCCGGGCAGGTCGAGGCCGCCGAAGAGGCCCTCGATGATGTCGCGGATGCGGGCGTCGCCGAGCCACTCGTGGTCGGCGCGGTCGGCGATGACCTCGTGCCGGATGGTGGCCGTCGGGTCGAGCGAGTCGTGCTGGGTGAGGACGGCCGGTTCGAGGCCGCCGTTCCAGGTGATCCGGCCGCCGTCGGGTTCCTCCAGCTTGGCGAGCATCCGGATCAGGGTGGTCTTGCCGTCGCCGTTGCGGCCGACGACGCCGATCCGGTCGCCCTCGCTCACGCCCAGGCTCACCGCGTCCAGCAGGGTGCGGGTGCCGTAGACCTTCGTGACGGACTCGATGGTGGCGAGGTTGACGGCCACGTGTGCTGCGCTCCTGGGTTCGGCGGTCGCGGGGCGGCCCGCCGTCAGCGGCGGGGGCACCCCTCTCGGGGACTCCCCGATCACTCCAGCCTAATGGGCGGGCCGACACCCCACTGACGGGCCGAGGCCCCCGGCACCTACGGCGCTACGGCGCCACCGAGGCCCCGGGCACCGGCCCGTACGTGGCGTGCGCGGTCCGGCAGGTGCCGGAGGCCCGCAGCGCCTCGGCGACGGCGGCGGCCGCGTCGGCGTCCTTGGCCAGGAAGGCGCAGGTCGGCCCGGAGCCGGAGACCAGGGCGCCGAGCGCGCCGGCCTCGGTGCCGGCCCGCAGGGTGGCGGCCAGCGCGGGGCGCAGCGAGAGCGCGGCGGGCTGGAGGTCGTTGGCGAGCGCGGCGGCCAGGGCGACGGCGTCGCCTTCGGCGAGGGCGGTGAGCAGGGCCGGGTCGGCGTCGGGGGTGGGGACGTCGGTGTCGCTGGAGCCGGTGCCGGCCTCCTCGCGCAGCCGGTCGCACTCGCGGAAGACGGCGGGGGTGGACAGGCCGCCCTCGGCGACCGCGAAGACCCAGTGGAAGGTGCCGGAGACGGCGAGCGGTTCCAGGATCTCGCCCCGGCCGCGGCCCAGCGCGACGCCGCCGACCAGGGCGAAGGGCACGTCGGAGCCCAGTTCGGCGGCCAGTTCCAGTAGCGTCTCGACGGGGGTGTCCAGCTTCCACAGCGCGTCGCAGGCGACCAGCGCGGCGGCGCAGTCGGCGCTCCCGCCGGCCATGCCGCCGGCGACCGGGATGGCCTTGGCGATGTGCAGGTGCACTCCGGGGTCGGCGATCCCGTGGTGGGCGGCGAGCAGCCGGGCGGCGCGGGCGGCGAGGTTGCTGTCGTCCAGCGGGACGGACGCGGCGTCCGGCCCGGAGCAGGACAGCGTGACGCCCTCGGACGACTCGGAGGCGGTGACCTCGTCGCCGAGCGCGACGGCGAAGAAGACGTTGGCCAGGTCGTGGAAGCCGTCGCCGCGCAGTCCGCCGACCCCGAGCTGGACGTTGACCTTGGCCGGCACCCGTACGGTGATCACACGCTGTCCTCAGCAGTCTCGGCGGACTTGGCAGTCTCGGCAGTCTCGGCGGACTTGGCAGGCTTGGCGGGCTTGTGCTCGGCGATCGCGGCGAACTGTTCCACCGTCAGCATCTCGCCGCGCAGCTTGTGGTCGATCCCGGCGGCCGCGAGCGCCTGCTCGGCCCCGGCGGCGGAGCCGGCCCAGCCGGCCAGCGCGGCGCGCAGGGTCTTGCGCCGCTGGGCGAACGCGGCGTCGACCACCGCGAACACCTCCTCGCGGCTGGCGCTGGTCCTGGGCGGCTCGCGGCGGATCAGCGAGACGAGGCCGGAGTCGACGTTGGGGGCGGGCCAGAACACGTTGCGCCCGATGGCGCCGGCCCGCTTCACGTCGGCGTACCAGTTGGCCTTGACCGACGGGACGCCGTAGACCTTGTTGCCGGGCTTGGCGGCGAGCCGGTCGGCGACCTCGCTCTGCACCATCACCAGGGTCCGCTCGATGCTGGGGAAGGTCGCCAGCATGTGCAGCAGGACGGGCACGGCGACGTTGTACGGCAGGTTGGCGACCAGCGCGGTGGGCGCCGGCCCGGGCAGCTCGGTGACCTCCATGGCGTCGCTGAACACCAGGTCGAAGGAGTCCACCCGGCCCGGCATCCGGGCGGCGACGGTGTCCGGCAGGTGCTGTGCGAGCACCGGGTCGATCTCGACCGCCGTGACGTGCCGCGCGACCTCCAGCAGCGCCAGCGTCAGCGATCCGAGCCCCGGCCCGACCTCCACCACCGCGTCCTGCTCCGTCACGTCGGCGGCCCGGACGATCCGCCGCACGGTGTTGCCGTCGATGACGAAGTTCTGCCCGCGCTGCTTGGTCGGCTTCACGCCGAACGCGGCCGCCAGCGCCCGGATGTCGGCGGCGCCCAGCAGGTGGCTGTCAGAGGTGGGGTCGGTGGTGCTCACGCGCCAAGGATACGGGCGCGTGAGGGGCTCGGAGTTCGACGACCTCGGCCGGGTCGATCCGGAGGACCCGAGCGGCACGTCGATTCTTCGACCCGCTCAGTACCCGAAGGCCCGCGCGGTGTTCTCCGCGATCGCCGCCGACAGCTCGTCCTCGTGCAGCCCCAGGGTGGCGGCCATCGACCGCACCGTGACCGGGATGAGGTACGGGGCGTTCGGCCGTCCCCGGTACGGGTGCGGGGTGAGGAAGGGGGCGTCGGTCTCGACCAGGACCCGGTCCAGCGGGGTGGCGAGCAGGGCGTCGCGCAGCGGCTGGTTGGCCTTGAAGGTGACGGGGCCGGCGAAGGAGAGGTACCAGCCGTGCTCGGCGCAGACCTTGGCCATCTCGGCGTCGCCGGAGTAGCAGTGGAAGATCGTCCGTTCGGGAGCGCCCTCGGCCAGCAGGACGGCGATGACGTCCTCGTGGGCGTCCCGGTCGTGGATGACCAGGGCCTTGCCGTGCCGCTTGGCCATCTCGATGTGGCGGCGGAACGACTCCTTCTGGATCTCCACACCCTCCGGCCCGGTGCGGAAGTAGTCCAGGCCGGTCTCGCCCACGGCGAGCACCTGCGGCAGCGCCGCCAGGGCGTCTATCTCGGCGAGCGCCTCGTCCAGCGCCGCCTGGCCGCCCTCGGGGCGCTGCTGCCCGGACCAGCCGTCCGGGTCGCCGAGGAAGATCCGCGGTGCCTCGTTGGGGTGCAGGGCGACGGCCGCGTGCACCTGCTCGTACTGGGCCGCCAGCTCGGCGGCCCGGCGCGAGCCGGGCACGTCGCAGCCCACCTGGACCACCGTGGTGACCCCGACCGAGGCGGCCCGGGCCAATCCCTCGGCCGGGGTGCCGGCCTGCATGTCGAGGTGGGTGTGCGAGTCGGCCACCGCCACGGCCAGGGGTTCCGGCAGCGGCGGCGGGGTCGACCGGTCGTCGTCCTTGGCGGGCATCAGGAGGCCGGCTTCTCTTCCAGTCGCGGGAACAGGATCTCGCCCTTGGTGACGGTGGCACCGGCGGGCAGCCGGCCCCAGTCACCGGCGGTGGCGACGGTCTGCGCGGCGAGCGCGCCCAGGCCCTCGGCGGCGCCCAGCGAGTCCCACAGCTTCTCGGCGGTGGACGGCATCACCGGGTTGAGCAGGACGGCGGTGCCGCGCAGCGCCTCGGCGGCGGTGTAGAGGATGGTGGCCAGGCGGGCCTGCCCCTCCGCCGACTCGTCCTTGGCGACCTTCCAGGGCTCCTGCTCGGTGAGGTAGCCGTTGACCTGCTTGACGAACTCGAAGATCGCCGCGAGGCCGCCGGCGAAGTCCAGCTCCTCGCCGATCTTCTGGTCGGCCGTCTCGACGGCCGTGCGGAGCCCGTCCGCGATCGCCTGCTCGGCGTCACCGTGCGCGGCCGAGGCCGGCAGCTCCCCGCCGAAGTACTTGCCGACCATCGCGGCGACCCGGGAGGCCAGGTTGCCGAAGTCGTTGGCCAGTTCGGAGGTGTACCGGGCGGTGAAGTCCTCCCAGGAGAACGAGCCGTCGGTGCCGAACGGGATCGCCCGCAGGAAGTAGTAGCGGTACGCGTCCACGCCGAAGTGCGAGGTGAGGTCGGTGGGCGCGATGCCGGTCAGGTTGGACTTGGACATCTTCTCGCCGCCGACCATCAGCCAGCCGTTGGCGACGACCCGCTTGGGCAGCGGCAGGCCGGCGGCCATCAGCATGGCGGGCCAGATGACCGCGTGGAAGCGGAGGATGTCCTTGCCGACCAGGTGGACGGAGGCGGGCCACAGCTCGGCGAAGCGCTCCGGGTCGCTGCCGTAGCCGGCCGCGGTGATGTAGTTCTGCAGCGCGTCCACCCACACGTAGAGGACGTGCTTCTCGTCCCAGGGCAGCGGCACGCCCCAGTTGAAGGTGGAGCGGGAGATCGAGAGGTCCTTCAGGTCCTGCTCGACGAAGCGCAGCACCTCGTTGCGGGCCGAGGCGGGCTGGATGAAGCCCGGGTTGGCGGCGTAGAACTCCAGCAGCTTCGGGCCGTACGCGGAGAGGCGGAAGAAGTAGTTCTCCTCCTCCAGCCACTCGACCGGCCGCTTGTGCACGGAGCAGAGCTTCTCGTCCTCGGTGGCGCCGTCCAGCAGCTCCGACGGGAGCTTGAACTCCTCGCAGCCGACGCAGTACGGGCCGGAGTAGCCGCCCTTGTAGATCTCGCCCTTGTCGTACAGGTCCTGGACGAACTCCTGCACCCGGGCGGTGTGCCGCTCCTCGGTGGTGCGGATGAAGTCGTCGTTGGCGATCTCCAGGTGCTCCCAGAGCGGCTTCCAGGCCTCCTCGACCAGCTTGTCGCACCACTCCTGCGGGCTGACGCCGTTGGCCTCGGCGGTCCGCATGATCTTCTGACCGTGCTCGTCGGTGCCGGTCAGGTACCACACCTTCTCGCCGCGCTGGCGGTGCCAGCGGGTGAGGACGTCGCCCGCCACCGTGGTGTACGCGTGGCCCAGGTGGGGTCGGTCGTTGACGTAGTAGATCGGGGTGGAAACGTAGTACGCCGGGGCGCTCGTCCCGGTGGTGCTGTGTTCTGCAGTGGCCGCCATGGTCGGAAAGCTTAGTCGGGCCCGAACGCCCGCCTCGACCGCATTACCAGCGCACCCGGCCGGACCGCCCGGTCACCCCGCACACCCGGAGGGGCCGCCCACCGCACTGCTCGCGGCGGGCGGCCCCGGTCGCGCTCCCCGTGCCCGCGCTCCGGCCCTAGCCCAACAGCCGCGACCAGAACCGGGCCCAGCGTCCGCGCGGCTTCTCGGGCCCGGGCACCGGGGGCGCCCCGGCCGGCTCGGCGTGCGCCGGGTAGCCGGGAGCGTGCTGCCCGGGCTGGTCGGCGACGGCCACCCGGCCCTCGCGCATGATCCGGACGGTGTGTCCACCGCATCCCGGGCAGGTCGGCTTGAGCAGCGGGGACGGTACCCGGACACCGTTGGCGTGGTACTCGAACACGGTGTGGCCGTCCCGGGCCACGTGGTGCTCGATGTCGTACGCCTGCTCCCAGCCGTACCCGCAGCGCAGGCAGGCGAAGGAGTAGGCCTCCCGTACGGTCTCGACGGGAGTGTGCGGCCGCCCGGCCAGGCCGGGTGCGCTCAGTGCATTGCCACCGCGGGGGCTACCGACGATCTCGCTCATAGCCGTCTCCCAGCGCCCGCCGGGCGCTCGCCCGGCTGGGTCTTTCCATTCCAGGAAATGCCCGGACCGCCCCGGCCGACGCCCTTCTTGTGAAGACTTGGATGCGGGTTGGGAAGTCCTATACGAAAAGCCTTCCGCAACCCGGAAACCACGGCCGAAGCTTCAGCTCAGCGGGCGTTTACCGGGGCCTTCACTCCAAGGTACGACTCCCCGCCCGCCACGCAACCCCCGGAATTCACCCCTTTTTCAAAGCCTCGTTCAAGCCGTCCTTCTTGGCCGCCACAACGGCGTCGAAGACCTCCCGCTTGGGCACGGAGAGTTCGACCGCGACCGCCGCGATGGCCTCCTTGCGCCGCTCCCCGGCCTCCTCCCGGACGGCCACCAGCCGGGCCAGCTCGGCCGGGGTCAGCTCCTGCGGTGCGGCCGGCGGCGCGCCCGCGACCACGACGGTGATCTCGCCCTTGACGCCCTCGGCCGCCCAGGCCGCCAGCTCGCCGATCGGCCCGCGCTTGACCTCCTCGTAGGTCTTGGTGAGCTCGCGGCACACGGCGGCCGGCCGCTCGGGCCCGAACGCCTCGGCCATCGCGGCCAGCGCCTCGGCGATCCGGTGCGGCGCCTCGAAGAAGACCATGGTGCGCGGCTCGGCGGCGACCGAGGCCAGCTGCCGGGCCCGGTCGCCGGTCTTGCGCGGCAGGAAGCCCTCGAAGGTGAAGCGGTCGACCGGCAGGCCGGACAGCGCGAGCGCGGTGAGCACGGCGGACGGCCCGGGCACCGCGGTGACCTTCACGTCGGCCTCGACGGCCGCCGCGACCAGCCGGTAGCCGGGGTCGGAGACGGAGGGCATCCCGGCGTCGGTGACCAGCAGCACCCGGGCGCCGCCGAGCAGCGCCTCGACCAGCTCGGGGGTGCGGGCGACCTCGTTGCCCTCGAAGTAGGAGACGACCCGCCCGGCCGGGGTCACCCCGAGCGCCTGGGTGAGCCGGCGCAGCCGCCGGGTGTCCTCGGCCGCGATGACGTCGGCCGTGGCCAGCTCGGTGAGCAGCCGGGGCGGGGCGTCCGAGACGTCGCCGATGGGGGTGCCTGCGAGAACGAGTACTCCTGTCACGGGTCCCATCCTTGCAGTTCCGAGCGGCCGGAGCGTTTGGTGACGATTCGGGCAGCTTCCGAGGGACCGGTCACACGTGCGAGGAGCGCCCCTACGATGTGGCGGATGAACGGCGACACGGCGGCGCAGACGCCCACTGGTACGGACCACTCCGCGCAGGGCGGTGCCGGCCTGCCGTCCCCCCGCTCACCTCTGTCACCCCTGAGCTGGCGGGAGCGGCTGGCCCACCACGGCTACCGCGCCCGCCCGACCGCGACGCTCACCGAGCGCCTGGTCCCGCCGATGCCGGACGGCCCCGGGGTGACCGGCCGCGACGTGCCGCAGTCGCCGCTGCTGCTGCGGCTGGGGATCTCGCTGCCGCAGGACCTCTGGTACTTCCTGTGCCGCTGGTCCGGCTGGCTGGGCCCGATCGCCGTGGCGGTGTTCGCCGGGCTGCTGCGGTTCACCAACCTCGGCCAGCCGCACGCGATCATCTTCGACGAGACGTACTACGCCAAGGACGCCTACGCGCTCTGGCACGGCGGCTACGAGATCAGCTGGCCGGAGGACGCCAACACGACGATCATGACGCCGGGCGCGGCCGTCCCGTACCGCCCGACGCCCTCGTACGTGGTGCACCCGCCGGTCGGCAAGTGGATCATCGGCGCGGGCGAGCAGCTGTTCGGCATGAACCCCTTCGGCTGGCGGTTCGCGGTGGCCCTGCTCGGCACCCTGTCGGTGCTGATGCTGGCCCGGATCGCCCGCCGGATGTTCCGCTCGACCCTGCTGGGCTGTGTGGCCGGCCTGCTGCTCTCGGTGGACGGCCTGCACCTGGTGCTCAGCCGCGCGGCGCTGCTCGACCTGGTGGTGATGTTCTGGATCGTCGCCGCCTTCGGCTTCCTGCTGCTGGACCGCGACCGCACCCGGGCCCGGCTGGCGGCCCGCCTCGGCGGGGTGGCGAACCCGCAGCTGGCCCAGCGGCTCAACCTGGGCTGGCGCCCGTACCGGATCGCGGCCGGCGTCTGCGTCGGCCTGACCTGCGCCACCAAGTGGAGCGGCCTGTACGTGGCGGCGGCCTTCGGCGTGATGACCGTGCTGTGGGACGTCGGCGCCCGTCGGCTGGCCGGCGCCCCGCGCCCCTGCCTGGCGGTGCTCGCCCGCGACGTGGTGCCGGCCTTCGTGTCGATCGTCGTGGTCTCGCTGGCCGTCTACATCGCCTCCTGGTGGGGCTGGTTCGCCAGCAGCAACGCGCCCGGCCAGGGCGGCTGGGGCCGGGACTGGGCGGTCGGCCGCTCCACCGACTACCCGTGGATACCCGAGGGCCTGCGCGCCCTGTGGCACTACCACTCGACGGTCTACGAGTTCCACACCCACCTGAGCGACCCGCACACCTACCAGTCCAACCCGTGGTCCTGGCTGGTGCTGGGCCGCCCGGTCTCCTTCTACTACGAGTCCCCGAAGTTCGGCCAGAACGGCTGCACCGCCGCCGACTGCGCCCGCGAGGTGCTGGGCATCGGCACCCCGCTGCTGTGGTGGACGGCCGTGGTGGCGCTGGTCTACTGCCTGTGGCGCTGGGCGTTCCGGCGGGACTGGCGGGCCGGCGCGCTGCTGTGCGGCCTGGCGGCCGGCTACCTGCCGTGGTTCCTCTACCAGCAGCGGACGATCTTCCTCTTCTACGCGGTGGTCTTCGTCCCGTTCCTGGTGCTCGCGGTGACGATGCTGGTCGGCGCCCTGATCGGGCCGGCCGGCGCTTCCCGGGACCGCCGGATCATCGGCTCGACGACGGCCGGCCTGCTGGTGCTGCTGATCATCTGGAACTTCCTCTACTTCTTCCCGCTGTTCACCGGGCAGACGATCCCGCTGGACGACTGGCGCGCCCGGATGTGGTTCAACAGCTGGATCTGAGGCCGCGGCCCGATCCGGGCGTCCACACCGCACCCCCGAATCGTCCGTACGCGGTGCACGACACGTACCAGATCCGTCACAAGTCCCGGGCGTTTCGTCGGCGTACCGATGAGCCCTGCCTAGGGTGGGGAGGTACCGCGTTTCCGGCCCCGGCCGGTTGCGCCCGGCCGCGAGACCCCTGGGGGAACTGCACCATGCGCAGTGGCGCGAAGATCGGCATCATCACCGGCGTGTCCATCGTCGTCCTCGCGGGCGGCGGCTACGGCGCGTACAGCCTGATGGGCGGCTCGGACTCCGGGTCCTCCGACGCCAAGAAGCCCCGCACGGTGGTGGCCGATCCCCCCTCGGCCGATCAGGCGGCGAGCGGCGCGAAGGACTTCCTGGCCGCCTGGGCGTCCGGCGACATCGCCAAGGCGGCCTCGCTGACGGACGACCCGACCGCGGCCACCACGGCGCTGACCGCCTTCAAGGACCAGGTGAAGCCGAGCGCGCTGACCCTTACTCCGGCCGGTCCGGCCACCCCGCAGGCCTTCGCCTCGGCCACCGGCACCCCCACCCCGGCCAAGCCCACCGGCGCGGCCTCGGCGACCCCGTCCGCCACCGGCACCCCGGGCGCCACCGACTCGCCGTCCGCCACCGCCACCCCCGGGCCCACCGGCGTGCTGACGGGCTTCAAGGCCCGCGCCGAGTTCGAGGGCACCAGCCGGGTGTGGGACTACAACGGCTTCCTCGGCGTCGTGAAGATGAGCGACAACACCCCGGCCGTGCACTGGGCGCCCTCGGTGATCCACCCGCACCTGTCCGGCAACGAGACGATCGCCACCCAGCAGGTCTTCTCCCCGCCGTCCACCGTGGTGGACCGCAACGGCAAGCCGCTGCAGGGCGCCTCGCTCACCCCGGCGCTGATGAGCACCCTGCAGGACAACGCCCGCAAGCTGCTGCCGCCGGACCCGAACAAGGACCAGGACGCGGGCAGCGCGGTGGTGATCACCGACCCGTCCGGCAAGACCACCCCGGACAAGCTGTTCACCATCGTCGAGCCGAAGCCCGGCAAGCCGTTCAAGGTGACCCTCGACAACACCGTCCAGGCCGCCGCCGAGAAGGCGATGACCGACCTGGGCGGCAAGTCCGGCTCCATCGTCGCGATCGAGCCGAGCACCGGCCAGGTGCTGGCCTTCGCCAACGCGCCGGCCACCGGCCAGAACCGGGCCTTCGCCGGCCTGCTCGCACCCGGTTCGACGATGAAGATCGTCACCTCGACGGCCCTGCTGGAGGCCGGGGTCAACCCGGACACCGTGGTGGCCTGCCCGGAGAAGAGCAGCAACCCGGTGGCGATCCCGAACGACTTCCCGGGCGCCTTCCCGAACAACACCCTCCAGCAGGACTTCATGGTGTCCTGCAACACGGCCTTCATCAACCAGGGCCTGACCAGCCTCAAGCCCGAGACGCTCTCCAGCACGGCCAAGGACGTGTACGGCATCGGCCTGGAGTGGAAGACCGGCCTGCCGAACGCCGACGGCAAGATCCCGGCGACCCCGGGCAGCAAGGACGAGCAGGCCATGAACTACATCGGCCAGGGCAAGGTCCAGATGAACCCGCTGGCCATCGCCTCGATCACCGCGACCGTCCAGAGCGGCGCCTTCAAGCAGCCCATCCTGGTCGCCGGTCTGCCGCAGCAGCCCGCGGCCCGCCAGATCTCGCCGGACGTCGCCGCCAAGCTGCGCGCGATGATGAACGCCACCGCCGTCGGCGGCACGGCCAGCCAGGTGATGGCCGGGATCACCGACAACGCGGGCGCCAAGACCGGCTCCGCCGAGGTCCAGGGCGCGACCACCACCAACAGCTGGTTCACCGCCTTCCGCGGCAACCTCGCGGTCGCCGCCGAGGTCCAGGGCGGCGGCCACGGCGTCGACGCAGCCGGCCCGGCGGTCGCCTCGCTGCTCAAGGCGGCGGGCAGCCACTGATCCCGTGAGCGCTCGCAGGCCCCCGTCCGACCTCGGACGGGGGCCTGCGGTCTGCTGATCCCGTGAGCCCGCCCCGAGTCAGAGCGCCCCGGAGGCGAGCGGGCGAGCAACACAGCCCCGAGCCGAAGGGGCGCGCCGGTGCCGAAAGGGAGAAGGGCCAAGCCGCCGACGAAGGAGGTGGCGCAGCGCCCGCCGACCGTCGGCACCGGATCAGCGCGCCCCGGAGGCGAGCGGGCGAGCAACACAGCGCCCCGGAGGCGAGCGGGCGAATAGCACAGAGCGGGCGAATAGCACAGAGCGGGCGAGCCACAGCTCAGCGTCGCGGCAGCACAGGCTCCGGCGGGTCCGGCAGCAGCGGGTGGGGCGGGACCGGGCGGCGGCTGCTCCAGCGCCGGGCCGCCAGCCGGGGCCAGATCACCAGGACGACCGGCAGCGCCAGGTACCCGAACCGCCCGGCCGGGGCGAGCGCGAAGGCGATCGCGAGCCCTGCGGCCAGCAGGTCGGCGGCGGCGATCGCGGAGACCGGCGGCCGGGCCAGCAGCCAGATCGCCACCCCGACCAGGGCGACCGTCATCAGCGCCAACGAGATGGAGTGCCCGGTCGGCCCGAAGCCGGCCAGCACCTTGCCGGGCAGCGGGCTGCCGGCCGGGGTGCGGATCGCGGTCATCCCGAGCGGGAAGCGCACCACCTGGTCGCGCAGCTGGTCCGGCTGGGCCAGGACGGACGGCAGGATCACCGCCGCGCTCACCCCGACCCCGATCAACGCGGTGCGGGCGGCGGGCCGGCGCCCGTACAACCGCCAGAGCAGCAGCACGGCCACCGGCAGGGCCGGCCAGGCGGTCCATTTGAGGCTGCAGGCGAGGGCGAGCACCAGTCCGGCGCCGACCGTGCGGTTGCGCTCGGCGAGGGCCATGGCCAGGCAGCAGACCCCGATCAGCGGCAGGTCGACCCCGCCGACGGCCAGGGCGAGCGCTATCAGCGGCGAGGCGGTGAGGACGGCCAGCGGCAGCAGCGGCACGCGCGGGGCGCCGCCGGAGGGGCCGGAGGGCCGCAGCAGCCGCCAGACCGCCAGCAGGCAGACGACGAAGGTGAGGGCGAACCAGATCCGGGCGTCCCCGGCGACCCGGGCGAAGGCGGTGGAGTTGCCGAGCAGCTGGCGCGGCAGCCCGAACAGGGCCATCGCCGGCAGGTACGGGTTGTAGTCGGTGACGATCACCGGGTGCGGCAGGTACGCGTCGCCGGTGGTGAGCAGGAGGTGGGCCGAGCGTTCGACCACCATGACCTCGGACTGGTGGCGGCCGGTCAGGGCGAGCAGTCCGAGCGGGGCGAACACGGCGCCGGCGAGGGCGACCGCGGCGGCTGTCCGGGGGGCGTAGGAGCGCGGCAGCGTGAGGCAGAACAGCCCGGCCAGGAGGTAGGCGGGGGCCGCGACGAGGCCCCACAGCCGCTGGTTGGGCAGGTCGGAGACGAGCGGGAAGGCGGCGGCCCAGCCGGCCGCGATCAGACAGCCGAGCAGCTGGGCGGAGCGCAGTGAGGCGAGCCGGGCGGGATTCCACCGAGCGGGCGTGGGCGGAAAGGTGCTCTCGCCGCGCTGGCGGGGGAAGGGCCGGGCGGAGAAGCCTCTGGGGGGACGTCCGGGTCTGGACGGCCGTTCGGCACTGACGGTCTGGGCCGGCGTTCTGGCGCGGCCGGTGAAGCGGCCGCGCGGGCGGGAGAAGCCGGGCGTGCGGGTGCTCACCATGGTGGAAGGTTATGGGTGCCGACCGGGCCCTGTCGCCATGGCGTCCGGTACCGGTCGGGACGCTACGCGCGTAGGGCCGCCGGGTGTCGTACCGAACGGCGGCCCTTCACGATTGGATAACGACCGGGTCAGCCGGTCGAACTGTCGGCAGGGACGGCCTGCTGCTCGGTCCGCTCCAGCCTGGAGTGCTTGATGCTGTAGCCGAAGTAGACCGCCACGGCGACGACGAGGGCGATCGCGCCGGCCCGGAAGGTGTCGGCGTGCAGGCCGGTGATCAGGTAGATGCAGAAGCCGACGCTGACCAGCGGGACGACCGGGTAGCCGGGCACCTTGAAGCCGCGCGGCAGGTCGGGCTGGGTGCGGCGCAGGACGATCACGCCGATGGAGACCACCGAGAAGGCGATGAGGGTCCCGAGGCTGGTGATGTCGGCCAGGACGTCCAGCGGGATGAAGGCCGCCAGCGCGCCCACACCGACGCCGACCACGAGGGTGTTCCAGATCGGGGTGCCGGTGCGCGGGGAGAGCTCGGCGAAGCGCTTGGGCAGCATGCCGTCGCGGCCCATCGAGTACAGGATGCGGGTCTGGCCGTAGATCACCACGAGGGTGACGCTGAAGATCGAGATGATCGCGCCGACCGCGAAGATCATCGCGGGCCAGCCCTGGCCGGTGATGTCCTGCATGATCTGGGCGAGCCCGGCCTCCTGGCCGCCGAACTTGGTCCACGGCTGGGCACCGATGCCGGCGAGGGCGACCAGGATGTAGATCAGGGTCACCACGACCAGCGAGATGATGATCGCCAGCGGCATGGTGCGGCGCGGGTTCTTGACCTCCTCACCGGCGGTGGACACCGCGTCCAGGCCGATGAAGGAGAAGAAGATGCTGGACGCGGCGACCTGCACGCCGCCGATGCCGAGCGGCATGAACGGGGTCAGGTTGCCGGAGTGGAAGCCGGTCAGCGCGACGCCGACGAACAGCACCAGGATGAGGATCTTGATTCCGACCATGGCCGCGTTGACCTTCGCGGACTCGCTGACGCCGCGGACCAGCAGGAAGCAGACCATCGCGACCAGCAGCAGCGCCGGCAGGTTGAACCAGTGCCCGCCGCCGGGGGCGCCGGAGAGCTGCTCGGGGATCTTGAACCCGAAGGCCAGGTCCAGGAACTTGTTCAGGTACTCGGCCCAGCTGACCGCGATCGCGGAGGCGGAGACGCCGTACTCCATGAGCAGGCAGATGCCGACGCCGAAGGCGACGCCCTCGCCGAGGGTGGCGTAGGCGTAGGAGTACGAGGAGCCCGAGACCGGGATCGCGGAGGCCATCTCGGCGTAGCAGAGCGCGGTGAGTCCGGCGGTGACCGCGGCGACCACGAAGGACAGGATGACGGCCGGCCCGGCCGCCGGGACCGCGCTGCTGAGCACGAAGAAGATGCCGGTGCCGATGGTGGCGCCGATGCCGATGACAGCTGCCAGAGTCCGATGGAGCGGCGCAGGTGGATGCCGGAGCGTCCGCCCTCCTCGGGTGCGCCGGCCGGAAGGCCGTGGCCCTCGCTCTCCGCGATCAGGGTCGAGACGGGCTTGCGTCGCAGCAGACGCGCACCAAGGGTGTTGCTGGCCAAAACTGCGGTCCTTCTGGGCGGGGGAGGGTGTCCTGGTGGCCGGTCACCCGAGGTACCGGGGGGTGCCATCGGGGACCAACCGAACAAACATCGGACAGTACCCCCCGAAGACACCAGTGTCGCAAACAAACAATACCGATCGGCGCATTATGCGAATCGGCAGATCAGACATCACAAACCGGACACTTCGTACGCGCCGGATTTTCTGGACATCGGATAAAAGAGCAGGCCAGTGGCCCTGTCCGGGTCAGCGGCCGAGCACCGCCTGCATCACCGACCGGGCGATCGGCGCGGCCAGCGCGCCACCGGTCACGTCCGTGGCGTCACTGTCCGCGACGACCACGGCCACCGCGACCGGCGGCACCGCGTCCGAGCCGGCCGGCTTGGCCCAGGAGATGAACCAGGCGTACGGCGTCCCGCTGTTGTCCACGCCGTGCTGGGCGGTGCCGGTCTTGCCGCCGACCACCGCCCCGGCGATCCGGGCGTTGCCGCCGGTGCCGTTCTCGACCACGTCGGTCATCAGCCCCTGCACCTGCCCGGCCACCGCCGGGGTCAGCGCCCGCTTGTACACCTCCGGCTTCATCAGCTGCACCACGGTGCCGTCGCTCCTGGTCAGCTTGTCCACAAGCTGTGGACGCATCACCGTCCCGTTGTTGGCGACCCCGGCCGCGACCATCGCCATCACCAGCGGTGTGGCCGCGGTGTCGAACTGCCCGATCGAGGAGAGCGCCAGCTGCGACTGGTCCATCGCGGTGTCGAAGTTGGACCGGGCCGGGCGGACCGGCAGGTCCAGCTTCGGGTCGTTGAAGCCGAAACCCTCGGCCGTGGCCGTCATCGCCGCCAACCCGGTCCGCACCCCGAGGTAGCCCAGCACGCTGTTGCAGCTGGCCGTCATCGCGGCGTCCAGCGACAGGCCGGGCCGGTCGCAGGCCGCGCTGTCGTTGACCAGCGGCGTGGTCGTCCCGGGCAGCACGTACGGGAACGGCGCCCCGGTCGGCGCGTTCGGGTCGGTGACCACCCCGCTCGCGAGCGCGGCCGCGGCGGTGACCACCTTGAAGGTCGAGCCCGGCGGGTAGGTCTGGCGCAGCGCCCGGTTGAGCATCGGCTGATCGGTGTCGGCCTGCAGCCGGTTCCAGGCCGTCCGGTCGGAGCCGGAGGAGCCCGCGAAGTCGCCCGGGTCGTAGGAGGGGGTGCTGGCCAGCGCCAGGATCCGCCCGGTGGCCGGCTCGATCGCGGCCACCGCGCCCTTCTGCCGGCCGAGCCCGCGCATCGCGGCCAGCTGGGCGGCCTGGTCGATGGTGGTGCGGACGTCCCCGCCGGGGTTCTGCCGACGGGCGATCGCGTCCCAGAGCGACCAGCCGGTCAGCCGGCCGTCGGTGCCGGCCAGCAGGTCGTCCTCGGTGCCCTCCAGCTGGGAGTTGCCGTACGCCTGGGAGGCGAAGCCGGTGACGGCGGCGTAGGTCGGGCCGTCGGTGTAGGTGCGCTTGTACGCGTAGCGACCGCCGGTGGCCTGGGAGCCGGTGACGGCCTCGGCGCCGACCAGGATGTTCCCGCGCGGCTGGGCGTAGCGCTCGATGGTGAGGCGCTGGTTGGCGCTGTTGTGGTTGAGGCCCTCGGCCTCGAACACCTGCACCCGGGTGGCCTGCACGCACAGCGCCGCGACCAGCAGCAGGCAGAAGGTGGCCGCACGGCGCCCGGTGACCGAGATCCCGGGCAGCCCCTGCGGGCCGTTCCCCTTCAACCGGATCCGCGCCATCAGCCCACCTCCGGCGCGGGCCGCCGGGCGTCGTCGCTCATGCGTCCGGCTCGCTTCGCCCGGAAGCCGCTTCGCCCGGAAGCCGCTTCGCGACCACGCCGCCCGGCCTTGATCCGCTCACTGCCCTCGCTCATCCGGACGAGCAGCGCGACGATGATCCAGTTGGTCACCACCGAGGACCCGCCCTGGGCGATGAACGGCATGGTCATCCCGGTCAGCGGGATCAGCGCCAGCACCCCGCCGGCCACCACGAACACCTGCAGCCCGACGATCGCCGCCAGCCCGATCGCCAGCAGCCGCCCGAACGGGTCGCGCAGCGCGATGCCGGTCCGGAACCCGCGCGAGATCAGCACCGCGTACAGCAGGAACACCGCGATCAGCCCGGTCAGACCGAGTTCCTCGCCGATGGTGGCGAGGATGAAGTCCGACTTGGCGGCGAAGCCGATCAGCACCGAGTGCCCTCTGCCCAGCCCGGCGCCCAGCTCGCCGCCCCAGGCGAAGGCGAACAGCGACTGGGCGATCTGGTTGGCCCCCTTGCCCGCCGCGATCGAGCCCAGCGGGTCCAGCCAGTCCGTCACCCGGCTGTGCACGTGCGGCGAGAGCCAGCCCACCGTCACCGCGCCGACCGCCGCCAGGCCCAGCCCGATCGCGATCCAGCCGGTGCGCGCGGTGGCCACGTAGAGCATCACCACGAACAGGCCGAAGAAGAGCAGCGAGGTGCCGAGGTCGGTCTCCAGTACCAGCACGCCGACGAAGGCCACCCAGATCATCAGCACCGGCCCGAGCACCCGCCCGCGCGGCAGCTGCCAGCGCCAGACCCGGCGGCCGGTGAGCGCCAGCGCGTCCCGGTGCACCGCCAGGTAGGCGGCGAAGAAGACGGCCAGCAGGATCTTGGCGAACTCCCCCGGCTGGAAGGAGAGCGGCCCGATCACGATCCAGATCCGCGAGCCGTACACCGGCGGGAAGAAGATCGGCAGCACCATCAGGACCAGCGCCACCAGCGCCCCGAGGTAGGCGTAGCGCTGCAGCCACCGGTGGTCGCGCACCAGCAGCACCACGCCGATGAACAGCGCCACCCCCAGGCCCGACCAGAGCAGTTGGGTGGAGGCGGCGGCCCGGCCCGGGGTGACCCGGTCGAGGCGGTAGATCACCACCAGCCCGATCCCGTTGAGCAGCACGGCGATCGGCAGCAGCAGCGGGTCCGCGTACCGGGCCCGCCACCGGACGACGGCGTGCGCCGCCAGCGCCAGCACGCCCAGCGCGGCGCCGTACTGGGCCGCGTCGGCCGGCACCGTGCCGTCCAGGTTGACGCCGACCTCGATGTAGCCGAACACGGCGATCAGGACCGCGGCCAGCACCAGCACCAGCTCGGTGGTGCGCCTGGTCGGCACCGGCCGGGCGGGCCCGGCGGCGGATCTCGTCACGGCGGAGGGTGTCGCCACGGACCGTCCTGAGGGGAGGCGGGGAGTCGAAGGAGCCGACCGGGACCGGGGGCCGGCGCGGCGGCGCCCATGGTCCGATTCGTCACCCTAACGATCACTATCCATATGTATTGGTTATTCATTGCGGTGTGTCCGCCATTGTCGCAGGGCCACCCGCCCCCGACGGGACCGGCGCGAGCGCAGCGCCCGGTAATCCGCTCTCCACGCGCCGGAGTTCACACCCGGATGGGCAGGTACACCGCCCGGTCCCGTTTGGCCTTGACGAACTGATGATCCCTAGGATCTGGCGCGTGACTACCGGACGACGACCGAAGACCAGGCTCGGCAGCCTGCTGGCCGCCCTGGCGATAACGGGCGCCTCGCTGCTCCTCGGCCTGCCCGCCCATGCCGACGAACCATCAGCCGGCGCCTCATCCGCGCCCAAGGAGAACCCCAAGGTCGACCTGATCCTGGATGTCAGCGGTTCCATGAACACCGCCGACATCCAGGGCAAGAGTCGAATCTCGGTGGCCCAGAACTCGATCGACGAGGTGATCGACGCCCTTCCCGCGGAGGCCGAGTTCGGTATCCGCACCCTCGGTGCCACCTACCCCGGCAACGACAAGACCGTCGGCTGCCAGGACACCAAGCAGCTCTTCCCGGTCGGCAAGACCAACAAGGTCGAGGCCAAGACCGCGGTCGCCACCCTGCGCCCCACCGGCTGGACCCCGATCGGCCTGGCCCTGCGCGGCGCGGCCCAGGACCTCGGCAAGGGCGACGCCACCCGCCGGATCGTCCTGATCACCGACGGCGAGGACGACTGCTCCCCACCGGACCCGTGCGACGTGGCCCGTGAACTCGCCGCCCAGGGCGTCCACCTGGTGGTCGACACCCTCGGCCTGGCGCACGACGACAAGACCCGCCAGCAGCTGATCTGCATCGCCAACGCCACCGGCGGCAGCTACACCGACGTCCGCACCCCGGAGCAGCTCACCGGCAAGGTGAAGCAGCTGATCGACCGCAACGACGACACCTACACCGTCAACCCGGTCCAGACCAGCGGCACCGACAAGTGCGAGAGCGCCCCGGTGCTCACCCCCGGCGTCTACAGCGACCGCGAGAAGTTCTCCGAGCACCGCGTCTACAAGGTCCCGGTCAAGGCCGGCCAGGAGCTGCGCGCCTCGGTCAGCGTGGCGCTCGACCGCGCGGTGAACCGGGACTACGGCGTCCTGCTCCAGGCCACCAGCGCCACCGGCCAGGAACTCGTCCGCGGCACCGACGCCGGCAGCACCCGCACCGACGTGATCTCCACCGGTCTGCGCTGGTCCACCAACGACTCCAAGGGCTACGTCACGACGAGCCCGACCTCCTCGGCCAAGGACAAGCCGGACACCACCGTCTGCCTGGTCGTCAGCAACTCGCTGGCCCCGCAGGCCGGCGTGCACACCGACCCCGGCATGCCGGTGGAGCTGACCGTGGACCTCGCCTCCGCCTCGCCCGCCCCCGAGGGCGCCGCGATGGGCCTCGGCCGCGGCTGGATCCTGCTGCTCACCCTCACCCTGTCCGGCCTGGTCTTCGGCCTGGTCTCCGGCTGGATCGCACGCTGGCGCATCGCCGTCTGGCGGGAGAACTGACCATGCGTACGACGATCCGCGGCGCCCTCGCCGCCCTCGCCCTGCTGCCCGCCCTCGCGCTGGGTGCCCCGGCCGCCTCCGCCGCGCCCTCGCCGACGGCGACCGCCGGCGGCACCCCGGCCCCGGCCACCAAGGCCGGCACGTCCTTCCTGACCGCGGTCAACCTCTCCCCCGGCCAGGACGCCAACGTCGCCGCCTCCACCGGCGACTACCTGTACTGGGCGTTCGGCGCCTCCGAGGGCCAGACCCCGACCGTCAAGCTGACCGTCAACCTGGCCCCCTCGACCGACCGGCACGGCCCGCAGACCTGGACCGTCGAGGTCTTCGACGGACTGCGCCGCCGCCAGGCCTGCACCGCCGGCACCCAGAACGCCACCGGCGACCAGAGCACCACCTCCCTGACGCTCGACTGCACCCTGCGCGAGGTCCGCACCTGGGCCGAACCGTGGTCCGGCGACCCGTTGCCCGGCACCTACTACGTCCGGCTCTCGGTCACCGACGCCCCGCAGCCCGACCTCGGCCTGGCCGCCAACGCCCAGCTGCACGTCAGTGCCAAGGGCAACGCCGACAACGCCCAGCCGGAGGGCGGCGAGCTCAAGGCCCCGCTGGTCCCGCCGGTCGGCGGCGGCGCGAGCACGGCCAAGGCGGCGGCCCCGGTGGCCCAGAAGGAGCACTGGTACACCGGCTGGTTCTCCGGCTGGAACAGCCGCTGGTACTGGACCATCGGCGGCGGCTTCCTGGCCGCCCTCGCCGGTGTCCTCGGCTACAAGCTGACCCGGCACCCGCGCGGCCGGCGCCCCGGCCACTACGGCGCCGTCCCGCCCCAGGGCTCGCACCAGCACGGCTCCTACGCCGACCGCCCGTAGCGCCGTAGCCCCGAGTACCGGAGGGCCGGCCGGACACCGTTCCGGCCGGCCCTCCGGCGCGTCTACGCTCGAAGCATGCAGCCCCACGGCCGGATCGTGGTCGGTGTGGACGGCTCCGCGCCCGCCCGTGCGGCCGTCCGCTGGGCGGCCCGCCTGGCCGGCCTCACCGGCGGCCCGCTGGAGGCGGTGGCCGTCTGGGACTTCCCCTGCCTCTACAGCGAGCACGGCCTCGTCCCGCCCGTTCTGGACGGCTTCGACGCGGAGCGGCGGGCGGCCGCCATCCTCGCCGAGACGGCCGGCCTCGCCGCGGCGGCCGCCGACCTCGCCGTCCCCCTGCGCCGCCACCTCAAGGCCGGGCCACCCGGCCCCGCCCTGGTCGCCGCCGCGACCGGCGCCGACCTGCTCGTCCTCGGCAACCGCGGCCACTCCACCCCGCCGGACGCCCCGCTCGGCACCGTCGCCCAGTACTGCCTGCACCGGGCGCCCTGCCCGGTGGTCATCGTCCGGGAGCCCTGAGGCGGCCGTCAGCCCTTGAACAGGTTGTGCCCCACGTCGGACGGCACCTCGTCCTGGACCGGCTTGCTGCCCGGCCCGGGCACGTGCTCGCCGGGCACCGGCTCACTGCCCTCCCGGTGCAGCAGCACCACCCCGTCCTCGGCCCAGAGCTGCCGGTAGCCGTGTGCCAGCAGCAGCTGGATCCGGTCGGCCTGCTCCTTGTCGGTCTTGAACGGGAAGGAGCGCTTGTCGGAGCGGGTGAGCACGTACTCGCGCCCGCGCGGCGTCCCGTCCACCAGCACCACGTCCGCCCGCGCGGTCAGCCGCGGCGCGATCTGGTTGTCCGCCTCCACCGAGGCCCCGTCCGGGATCAGCGCGGCCGCCCGGACCAGCGCGGCCTCGCTCGCCTTGGGCTCCCAGGAGGACGGCACCGCCAGCTGCAGCAGCCCGATCGGCACGGCCGCCACCAGCGCCACCCCGGCCGTGCCCAGGCCCAGCAGCCGGGCCCGCCGACGGGTGGGGTCGGGCCGCTCGGCGGCGCTCAGCCGGCCCAGCACCTCGATCGCGGCGGTCAGCAGGATCGGCCAGAGCATCGAGTCGTAGTGCCGGGCGATCGACCAGTGGTTGGGGTTGCTGGAGAGGATCCGCTCGGCCAGCAGCGGCAGGGCGCACAGCGTGGTGGCCGAGCGCAGCGGCAGCAGGAACATCGTGCCGAACAGCCAGAGCAGCAGCAGCGGCTTGAGCGGCTGGTCGAAGGCGGTCTGCACCAGCAGGAACGGGTTGTGCAGCAGGTGCCTCACGGCGTCGCCGCCGTCGTTGCCGAGCGTCTCGTAGTTCCAGTAGTAGCCCGGCTCCCCGCCCATCGCCGGAATCAGCCATTTGATCGCCACCGCCGAGGCGACCGGCCCGCCCAGCAGCAGCCCGATCCCGGTGAAGCGCCCGGCGCGGTCCCCGGTACGACGGGTGCGCAGCAGCAGCACCAGGCCGTACGCGCCGACCATCAGGCCGAGGTCCTCCTTGGTGCAGCACAGCAGCACCGCGGCGAGCACCACCGCGGCGTACCGGCGGGCCAGGCCGCGCTCCAGCATCAGCAGGGTCAGCGGGACGGCGAACGCCACCTCGTGGAAGCCGACCCGGGCGGCGACCAGCAGCGGCCAGCCGAGCGCGTAGACCAGCCCGGCCAGGTCGGCGGCCCGGCGGGCGGTGCGCGGCTCGGCGGCGGCGAAGCAGTGCGCGGCGATGCGTCGGATCAGCGGCACCCCGAGCGCGAACAGCAGCGCCTGCCCGATGATCAGCGAGCGCGGGTCGTCCCAGATCCAGTACAGCGGCGCGAGCAGCGCCAGCACCGGGGAGAAGTGGTCGCCCAGCAGCGAGAACCCGGGCGGGAACTCGTGGTGGTAGCTCTTCAGCGTCGAGACCGGCAGCCCGAAGTGGGCGTAGCCGCGCACGCCCTGGTCGAAGATGCCGAGGTCGAAGCCGCCGAGCGAGACGGAGGCCCAGCCCTGCAGGCCGACGGCGCACGTCACCGCGAAGCACAGCACGCCGAGCAGCACGGTACGTCGGGCCGGCGAGCCCAGGACGGCTGCCGCCCGGCGGACGGCCGGTACGGCGGCCCGGGGCGGCGACGGGGTTGCGGTCTGGGTGGTCACGTCGACTCTGATCCGTCAGGTCCGGTTGGTCAGGGCGGGGTCACGGTCGGGGTCGTGCCCGGGCTCATGGTCGAGCTTGGTGGCCAGCAGCGCCCAGGCACCGGCCGAGGCGTCGACGGCCTGGCGCCGGGCGCGGTACAGCCGCAGGCCGACGACGGCCAGCACGGCGATGCCGAGCGGCGGGTAGATCGCGCCGGGCAGCTGCCAGTACCAGGCGACGCCGCGGCCCCAGCGGTGCGGCACCGTCCACATCACGTGGGAGAGGAACACCACCAGCGTCACGGCGAGCAGCGCCTGCCGCGCCCTGGTCCTGGCCTCCACCACCAGCAGGGCGATCAGCGGGACGCACCAGACCCAGTGGTGGGTCCAGCTGATCGGCGAGACCAGCAGCGCCGTGAAGGCGGCGCAGACGGCGCCCCAGGCGTCGGCCCGGCGCAGCACCCGGGCGGAGCGCCCGGCGAGCACCGCCACTCCGAGCCCGAGCGCGCCGACCAGCGCGGAGGCGATCAGCCCGACCAGGCCGGGGTCGTTGACGTCGAGGAGCCGGCAGACGGCCCCGCGCAGCGACTGGTTGTCCACCAGCACGGTGACGCCCACCCGGCTCGGGTCCCAGAGGTAGGTGCTCCAGAACCCGTACGAGGCGTCCGGCAGCGCGAGCCAGCCGATCAGACCGGCGCCCAGGAAGGTGGCGATCGAGACCAGGCCGGCCCGGACCCGGCCGGTCAGGAGCAGGTAGACGGCGAACAGGCCCGGGGTGATCTTGATGGCGGTGGCCAGGCCGATGCCCACGCCCTTGAACCGGCTGCGGTCCGGGCGGGTCAGGTCCCACAGCACCAGGCAGAGGATGCCGAGGTTGACCTGGCCGTACTGAAAGGTGGTGAACACCGGCTCCAGCCAGACGCCGAGGCCGGTCGCGAGGATCACGGCGGCCGGGCGGGCGCGCTCGGGCCAGCCGGCCAGCCGGAGGGAGAGGTGGACGGCCCCGGCGAGCAGCGCGTAGTTGAGGAGCATCACCAGGACGCGCAGGGTGCTCACGTCGAACCAGGTGCTCGGGACGAACAGCATCGCGGCGAACGGTGGGTAGGTGGCCGGGAGGTCCCAGCCGGGCAGCCGCATCGCGTAGAGGTCCTGGCCGTTCACCACGGCCTGGCCCTCGGCCCGGTAGACCAGCATGTCGACCATGGTCGCCCCGTGCAGGTGCCGCACCAGGACGAAGGCCGCCAACGACACCGCCGCCACGCAGGCCGCCGCGATGGTCCAGGAATTCGGTCTTCCGGTTGCCGGGCCGCCTTCGGGCTCCTCCGGCTCCGCTTGTCGCGTCCACCGTTTCAGACCGAACTCGCGCACCGCGATGGCACCCCGTTGAGATAGACCAGATCGTTCCCTCGTCAGCGTCTGGGCCCACCCACCATAACCGACCCTTCTGAGACCCAAACGGCGTCAGAATCCACCCCGCGAGAGGGCTGTGACCTCCGCCACAGCGGTCGCTCCGGTCGGCCCGGGAGTCACAACCGGAGCCGCAAAACGCGAAATCCCGCCGGGAGTTGACTCCCGGCGGGATTTGCTGGACCGACCGGAGTCGATCCGTTGGGTGGAGCTGAGGGGATTCGAACCCCTGACCCCCTCGATGCGAACGAGGTGCGCTACCGGACTGCGCCACAGCCCCAACGAGAAGAAACTCTAGCACCTTTCGGAGGGGGTCCGTGACCACCCCCCTGGTCGGAGGGTGGCCACGGTCATTCGTTGGCGGCGCGGGGGCGGGCCTCCGGGGCGGGGGCCTCGGCGTACTGGTCGAACAGCGGGGTGCTGCGGGACTCGGTCGGGCGCCCGGCGGTCCAGGTGCCGGGGGCCGACAGGTCGAGGCCGCGGGAGACCCGGGGGGCGACCGGCGCGGTGACGTAGGTCGGCAACGGGACGGGCACCGGTTCCCAGGAGTCCGGGCCGGCCGCACCGCGCTCGCGCATGCCGTCGACCCACTCCTCGTGCTCGGTCGCCTCGGCCACCGCGGAGGCGGACACCGAGACGGTGGCCTCCTCGGGGTCGGCGGCCAGCCGCAGGTGCGGACGGCGGCCGGGCCGGTGCTCAGCGGGCGCGGCCGGGGCCGGCTCCGCGTCGACGGGGGCCTCGACGGTGGCCTGCTCGACCACCGGGGCCTCGGCCCGCTGCCGCTCGCGCCGGCGCAGCTGCTCGGCCGCCTGGACGGCCCGGGTGCGGTCCAGCTTCACCTCGTACCGCTGGCGCTCCAGCTTGCGCAGGTGGCCGATGTAGAGGGTGAGGAGGGCCCCCGGGATCGCCGGGACCCAGAGGAAGGCCAGTCCGGCCACCGCCGCGACCACGGCGCCGAGCGCGAAGGCGAGGAAGAGGGCGGTGACCATCCGGCGCCGGCGGGCCAGCAGCCGCGCCCGCCGCTCGACCCCGGTCGGCCCCGCGGGGGCCGGGCGTTCGACCGGGCGCTCGACACAGGGTTCGGCCGGGGGCTCGGGCTCCCGCCCGGCGGGGTCGTCGGAGGCGGCCTCGTCCCGTTCGGGAGGACCGTCGTTGCTGTGCTCGTCGTCACGCGGTTCGTCACCCAGGGCCCGGGCTGCCCGCCGCTCCAGTGCCGAACGCCCGGCCAGCAGGCGGATGGCGGTGCTGAAGCGTTCCGTCGGGCGTGCCTCGTTGAGTTCGTCCTGCCTGCGGAGCCACATCGGCACCAGATAGGCGGCCCAGGCCCCTACGATGACGGCGTAGATAAGGCCGCTACTGCTCACGATTCACACCGTACGGGCGCCGGGGAAGGCCTGGCAGCAATTTGGTGCGGCGTGTCGTGTGATCAAGCTGATTCTCCGACTATTTTGCCGGTATTTGTGACGGTCCGCCACCGCGCCGATGCCATATCGATATTTCTTTCGAACATATATTCAATTACCTGCCTCGTGCCCGGAACTGATCGCCCGCCACCGCTCCAACATCCCTTCCGGGACCTCGTCGGCGGTCAGGGCGTAGACCAAGTGGTCCCGCCAGTCGCCGTCGATGTGGAGATAGCGCGGGCGGATTCCCTCCGGGCGGAAGCCGAGCTTTTCCACCACCCGTCGGCTCGGGCTGTTCTCCGGGCGGATGCAGACCTCCATCCGGTGCAGTCCGAGCGTGTGGAAGCAGTAGTTCACCGAAAGCGCCACGGCGGTCGGCATGATGCCCCGACCGGCCACCGCCTCGTCGATCCAGTACCCGACATTGGCCGAGCACATCGAGCCCCAGGTGATCCCGCCCACGGTCAACTGCCCGACCAGCTGGCCCTTGTAGAGCACCACGAAGGGCAGCATCCGGCCGGCCGAGGCCTCGTGCCGCAGGAAGCGGACCATCTGCCGGTACGTCGGGCGGGGGCCCGCCGCCCGGCCCGCCGGGCCGGGCGGCACGGTGGCCTCCCAGCGCCGCAGCCAGTCGCGGTTGCGGCGGCTCACCTCCTGCCACTCGCGCTGGTCACGCGCCCGGATCGGACGCAGCGTGACCTCCCCCTCGTGGAGCTCCACCGGCCAACCGGCGTTCAGTGCGCTCTCCCGGAAGCCGGTGCCCCGGGCCGGGGGTGGTCCCCGCCGCCGAGCTGGTCGACCGCGTGGGCGAGCAACGGCTCCAGGACGGCCAGACCGTCCTTGACGCCGCCGGTCGAGCCCGGCAGGTTGACGATCAGGGTGCGTCCGGCGAGCCCGGCCAGACCGCGGGAGAGCGCCGCGGTCGGCACCTTGTCGCGCCCGTACGCGCGGATGGCCTCGGCGATCCCGGGGATCTGCCGGTCGATCACCCGGGCGGTCATCTCGGGGGTGAGGTCCATCGGCGAGATGCCGGTGCCGCCGGTGGTCAGCACCACGTCGTAACCGGCGGCGACGGCCTCGCGCAGGACGGTCTCCACCGGCTCGCCGTCCGGGACGACCCGGGGGCCGTCCACGGTGAAGCCCATGGCGGTCAGGCCCGCCACCAGCAGCGGGCCGCCCTTGTCCTCGTAGACCCCGGCCGAGGCGCGGTTGGAGACGGTGACGGCCAAAGCCTTCCCGGCCGACCCACTCATGCCGACACCTCCGGCGCGAACCAGTCGCCGCTCTTGCCGCCGGTCTTGCTGAGCACCCGGACGGACTCGATGCTGGCGCCCTTGTCCACCGCCTTGACCATGTCGATCACGGTCAGCGCGGCCACCGTCACCGAGGTCAGCGCCTCCATCTCGACGCCGGTGCGGTCGGCGGTCTTCACGGTGGCGGTGATCTCGACCGCGTCGTCCGCGACGGCGAGGTCGACCTTGACCCCGGAGACCGCGATCGGGTGGCAGAGCGGGATCAGGTCAGGGGTCTTCTTGGCACCCATGATCCCGGCGATCCGGGCCACCGCGAGGGCGTCGCCCTTGGGCACGCCCTCGCCGCGCAGCAGCTCGACCACCTTCGGGGAGACCCTGACCCGCCCGGCCGCCACGGCGGTGCGCGCGGTGGTGGCCTTCTCGGAGACGTCGACCATCCGGGCCGCGCCCTGCTCGTCGACGTGGGTGAGGCGGTCGCCGGGGCTCGGTGTCGTCACGGGTCACTCCAGGGGCGCGCAGATCGAATACCGCGCTACCGTACTCCTCCCCCGGCCGCGGGGTTACAGCCACTCGCCCGCTCCGTGATTCGCCCGCTCGCCTCCGAGGCGCTCGGACCCGGTGTCGACGGTCGGCGCTCCGGCGCTCGTGCCTCGCTTGTCGCTTCTCCCTTTCGACACCGGCGCGCCCCTTCGGCTCGGGGCGGGCCTTCGGCTCGGGGTGAACCTTCGGCTCGGGGCGGTCTCAGGAGTCCAGCAACACCACGTCGACCTCGCTGCCGGCCGGCAGTTCGGTGACGTCCTCGGGGACGGTGATCAGGCAGTTCGCCCGGGCCAGCGCGCCGACCAGGTGCGAGTCGGCGCCGCCCACCGGTTCGACGGTGCCGTCCGCCGCCGAGTGGCGGCCGCGCAGGAACTGCCGGCGGCCGGCCGGGGAGCGCAACGCGGTCGGGCAGAGCGCGCGCACCACCGGGCGGTGGATGTCTGCGGCGCCGAGCATGGTGCGGATGACCGGGCGGACGAAGAGCTCGAAGGAGATGTAGGCGCTCACCGGGTTGCCGGGCAGGGCGAGCAGCGGCACCCCGGCAGCGCCGCCGATCCGGCCGAAGCCCTGCGGCTTGCCGGGCTGCATCCGCAGCTTGCGGAAGTCGACCCCGCCGTAGGACTCGAAGACCTCCTTGACCACGTCGTACGCGCCGACGCTGACCCCGCCGCTGGTGACGATCAGGTCGGCCCGGCCGAGCTGGTCCTCCAGGACGCCGCGCAGCCGGTCGGCGTCGTCCGGGACGGCGCCGACCCGGTAGGCGATGGCACCGGCCTCCTGGGCGGCCGCGGTGAGGGTGAAGCTGTTGGAGTCGGCGATCTGCCCGGGCCCGACCGGCTCGCCGGGCTGGACCAGCTCGCTGCCGGTGGAGAGCACCACCACCCGGGGGCGCGGGCGGACCTTCACGGTGGCCCGGCCGATCGCGGCGAGCAGGCCGAGCTGGGTGGGGCCGAGCCGGGTGCCGGCCTCCAGGACGGTGGTGCCGGCCGCGATGTCGCTGCCGCGGCGGCGGATGTGCGCGCCCTCGACGACCGGGCGCAGCACCCGGACCTCCTCGTCGGCGACCGGCGCGGTCATCGCGGCGGCGGCGACCCCGGTGCCGGTGCCGCCGTCGGTCCACTCGACCGGGGCGACGGCCTGGGCGCCGGGCGGCACGGGGGCGCCGGTCATGATCCGGGCGGCCTGGCCGGGGCCGACCTTGGGCAGTTCGCCCGTGCCGGCGGCGATGTCGCCGACCACCTGGAGCGCCGACGGGTAGGCCTCGGTGGCGCCCTCGGTGTCGGCGGTGCGGACCGCGTAGCCGTCCATCGAGCTGTTGTCGAAGGGCGGCAGGTCACCGTCGGCGACCACGTCCTCGTCGAGCCGGCAGCCCCGGGCGTCGAGCAGCTGGAGCTCGATCGCGGGCAGCGGGCCGACCGCGGCGAGCACGTCGGCGAGGTGCTCGTCCACCGTCCAGAAGCGAGGAGCCGCCGGTGCCCGGTCCGCGGACCCGTCGCAGCAGGCTGCGGGGGTGGTGCTGTGCTCCGTGGACCCGGTCATCGGCGGCTCGCTCTCTGGTCGCGGTGTCAGTCCTGCATCTCGGAGCCGACGAACTCCCGGAGCCAGGAGCGGAACTCCGGGCCCAGGTCCTCGCGCTCGGCGGCCAGACGGACGATAGCGCGCAGGTAGTCGGCGCGGTCGCCGGTGTCGTAGCGGCGGCCCTTGAAGAGCACGCCGTGCACCTGGCCGCCGTCCGCGGCCTCGCGGGTGGTCAGCTCGCGCAGGGCGTCGGTGAGCTGGATCTCGCCGCCGCGGCCGGGCGGGGTCTCGCGCAGCACGTCGAAGACCAGCGGGTCGAGGACGTAGCGGCCGATGACGGCGTAGTTGGACGGGGCCTCGCCGGGCTCGGGCTTCTCGATCAGGTCGGTCACCTGGAAGACGTCCTCGCCGAAGCCGTTGGCCTTGACGGCGGCGCAGCCGTACAGGTGGATCTGGGAGGGGTCGACCTCCATGAGGGCGACGACCGAGCCGCCGAGCTCCTGCTGGACCTCGATCATGCGGGCGAGCAGCGGGTCGCGCGGGTCGATCAGGTCGTCGCCGAGCAGGACGGCGAAGGGCTGGCCGGCGACGTGCTGCTCGGCGACCGAGACGGCGTGGCCGAGGCCCTTGGGGTCGCCCTGGCGGACGTAGTGCATGTTGGCCAGCTCGACGGACTCGCGGACCCGGCGCAGGCGGTCCTCGTCGCCCTTGCGGACGAGGAGCTCCTCCAGCTCGTAGGCGCGGTCGAAGTGGTCCTCCAGCGCGCGCTTGTTGCGGCCGGTGACCATCAGTATGTCGGACAGGCCGGCCGCGGAGGCCTCCTCCACGACGTACTGGATCGCCGGCTTGTCGACGACGGGCAGCATCTCCTTCGGGGTGGCCTTGGTCGCCGGGAGGAAGCGGGTGCCCAGTCCGGCTGCGGGTACCACGGCCTTGGTTACCGGAATGCGGGAGGTGGTCGTCGTCATGCGTTTACCTTACTCAGGCACGTTTTCGCCCGGCCGAGCGCCGTCGAACGGCTAGGACAGCGCGTCGCGGGGCACGGCCACGGTGGCAGGCGTATGGGAAGCGACCGGCTGGGAGAGGGGGTCCCCTCCGGTACAGGCGGACACACTACCCGCCTTTCCCGAACGGTCACCCTCGGCAGTCGCCGCCCCTTCCGTAGCGGAAGCGGCCTGTTCACGGCGTCCGGTGGGACGCTGCCCTGACCTCGGGACGGCCCGCCAGCAGTCGCCGCCGGCCGCCCGGGCCTCGGCCAGCGCCGCGTCGGCGGCCCGCAGCAGGACGGCTGCGTGGGCGCCGTCCTCGGGCAGCACGGCGACGCCGGCGGCGGCGGTGAGGCCGTTGCCGTGGGCCGGCCGGGGCGCGCGGGTGCCGGAGGACCAGTCGAGCAGCAGGTGGCGGCGGACCGACCAGACCAGGCGCTCGGCGACCTGTGCGGCGCCCTCGGCGCCGGTGTCCGGCAGCACCACCAGGAACTCCTGGCCGCTGTAGCGGCCGAGGGTGTCGGCGCGACGGATCTCCATCGCGAGCCGCTGGGCGAGGTCGCGCAGTATCGCGTTGCCGCGGGCGCGGCCGTGCTCGGCGATGACCGCGTCGAAACCGGTGATCTCCAGCAGCAGCACGGCCAGCGGGCGCGGGCCGTCGGCCTGGTCGGTGTGCTCGGCGCGGCGGGCCCGTTCGATCTCCCGGTCCAGGGTGAGCTGCAGGTGGCGGTAGTTCCACACGCCGGTGAGCGGGTCGCAGGAGGCGGTGCGCTCCAGCTCGGCGCAGCGCCCCTCCAGTTCGGCGACCCGCGCCCGCAGCCGTCCCTGCTCCCCGGCGGCCTCGGCCCGCTCCCGGCGGGCGCGCAGCCCGAGCACGGTGGCGCCGGCCAGCGCGGGGGCGCTCAGCGCGGCCAGGGCCTGGACCAGCAGCGGGGTGGACAATCGGGGCGCCCTTTCGCGTGGCAGGCTCTGCGCGTCGATGGTCTGGAGACGCGGAGGATCCGGTGCACAACGAGAAGAGCGACCTGAGGACACGGCTGTTGACGCGGCGCCGCGCACTTTCGGCCGAGGGGCGTGCGGAGGCCGCCCGTGCGCTGGCCGGGCACGCCTGGGAGCTGGCCGCGGCGGGCGCCACGGTGGCCGCGTACGTCTCGGTGGGCTCGGAGCCCGGGACCAGGCCGCTGCTGGACGCGCTGCGCGAGGACGGAGTGCGGGTCCTGCTGCCGGTGCTGCTCGCCGACAACGACCTGGACTGGGCCGAGTACGCCGGGCCCGAGACGCTCGCCCCGGCCGGGCGCGGGCTGCTGGAGCCGGTCGGGCCGCGGCTGGGGCCGGAGGCCGTCACGGGGGCCTCGCTGGTGCTGCTGCCGGGCCTGGCGGTGGACCGCGACGGGCTGCGGCTGGGCCGGGGCGGCGGCAGCTACGACCGGGTGCTGGCCCGGCTGGAGCGGGCCGGGGCGCGGCCGGTGCTGGCGGTGCTGCTGTACGAGTACGAGCTGCTGGAGCGGGTGCCGGCCGAGCCGCACGACCGGCCGGTGGACCTGGCGGTCACGCCGTCGGGGGTACGGACCTTCGGGTGAGCTGCCGCCGGCCCCCGGGACGCGGGCGGCCCCGCTCCCTCCGGAAGGGAACGGGGCCGCCCGCGCGTCGTACCGGCGTCAGCCGGTGGTGAGCACCAGCTTGTGCTTGGTCGCCTTCTCCACCGCGTCGGGGGTGAAGGCCCAGGTCAGCAGCTTGCCCTTGAGCCAGAGGTCGGTCTGGTCGTTGTAGTTCGCGTGGAAGGCGTGGCCGGATTCGCCGCCGACGTTGATCCAGCGCGAGGAGTCCAGGTCGTTCAGGTCGACCACCATGCGCATCGACGGGATCCAGTCCACCTGGTATCCGGCGGCCGCGTTCCAGCCCGCCGCGTCGACCGCCGCCGAGCCGCCGGAGAGGCGGTAGGGGCCGCGGTTGAGCAGCTTGTGGACGACGCCGGAGGCGATCGAGGAGTTGTCGGTGCCCATGGTCTGCTCGCGCAGCTCCAGCTTGTGCAGGCGGCCCCAGCTCCAGGTGGAGATGTCCTTGCCGAGCAGCGAGGTCAGGTCCTGCCGGGCGTTCTTCATCGCCTCCTTGAGCAGGTTGTCCAGGCCCTTCTGCTCCTTGTGCTGGGAGTCGATGTACGTCCACCACGAGCTGTCGGGCTTGTCCAGCTGGGCACGGACCACCTCGGTCCAGCGGTCGCCGCCGTCCGGCTGGGCCTTGCCCGGGTCGCGGGTGCCGCACTGGGTGACGATCTTGCTGGAGCTGTCCGGCTTGGTCGGGTCGTCCTGCTGGCGCACCAGCAGGCAGTTGTCCTTGGCCCGGATGTCGGCCGGGAACTTCTGGCCGAAGGCGAGGCTGAGCAGGTTGCGCCAGACACCGTTGTAGTAGGCGGCCGCGGCCGAGTCGGCGTCCTGGTGGAAGTTCCAGTCCTTCAGCAGGTCCTGGGCCTCGCGCACGTACGGGTCGTCGATCTGCTGCTTGAGCAGCAGCGGGACCAGCGTCTTGGCCATGATGCTGGTGTTGTCCAGCTGCAGGGTCTGCATGTCGTCCGGCGAGATCTTGCCGTTGTTCTTGAGCAGGCCCTCGATCTGGTCGGTGATCTCCTTGGCCCGGGTGCCGTACTCCCAGTCCTTGGTCAGGTTGTACTTGTAGCTCTGGTCCACCACGGCCTGGTTGGCGGTGACGATGTAGCCCGCGGTCGGGTTGAAGCTGTACGGCAGGGCGGTGAAGGGAACCGGGTCCGGCTTCCACTGGTAGGAGGAGTCCCAGCCGGGGGCGGGCATGGAGCCGTCGCCCTTGCCGCGGACCGGGATGACGCCCGGGGCCTGGTAGCCGATGTTCTTGGCGTCGGCGTAGATCAGGTTCTGCGCGGGGACGGCGAAGTCCTTGGCGGCGTTCCGGAAGTCGTCCCAGTTCTTCGCCTTGTCCAGCTCGAAGACGGCGTCCATGGTCTTGCCGGGGCTGAGCGCCGTCCACTGCAGGGCGACGCCGTAGCCGCCGGTGCCGCGGTCGGGGGCGGAGGTGCCGTTGGGGGCGTACTTGCCGACGTTCTGCTGCTCGGTGCTCTGGTCGGAGATGAGCGGGGCGCCGGTCCGGGTGGTGCGGACGGTGATGGTGCGGTCCTCGCCGCCGGCGACCTTGATGGTCTCCTTGCGGAGGTCGAACTTCTCGTCCTTGCCGTCCACCTGGTAGGTGTCCGGGCCGGTCACCTTCTCCAGGTAGAGGTCGGTGACGTCGGCGCCGAGGTTGGTGAAGCCCCAGGCGACGTCCTTGTTGTGGCCGATCACCACGCCGGGCATGCCGGCGAAGGTGAAGCCGGAGACGTCGAACTGGCAGGCCGGCGAGGCCGTCCGGCAGTGCAGGCCCATCTGGTACCAGACCGAGGGCAGGCCGGGGCCGAGGTGCGGGTCGTTGGCCAGCAGCGGCTTGCCGGTGGTGGTGTGCGAGCCGGCGACCACCCAGGAGTTGGAACCGATGCCCTGGCCGGGGCGGCCGAGCAGCTGCGGCATCGCGTCGATCCGGTCGGTGAGGCCCTGCATCAGCGCCTTGGTGGTGGCCGCGCCCTGGGCGGTGGCGGAGCCGGGGGCCGCGCCGGACGGCGTGGAGCCGTCGGCCGGGCGGTAGGTGTCGCCGGCCACGGTGCCGGTCTTCACGATGGTGCCGTTGCGGGAGTACGGGTAGTCCGGGTACAGCTCGGCGATCTTGTCCGGACCGAAGTCCTGGGCCAGCAGCGAGCGGTCGATCTCCTCCTGGAGGTTCCCGGAGAGGTTCCAGGCCATCGCCTTGAGCCAGGCCACCGAGTCGACCGGGGTCCACTGCTCGGGCTTGTAGCCGCTGTTGACGGCGCCGAGCAGGGTGTACTCCAGCGAGGCCTTCTCGCCGCCGGGGTGCTCGGCCAGCCAGGCGTTCACGCCGTCGGCGTAGGCCTGCAGGTACTTCTTGGTCTCGGGCGACAGCTTGGTGTCGAACTCCTTCTGCGCCACCTGCCGCCAGCCCATGGTGCGGATGAAGGTGTCGGTGTCGACCTGGCTGTCGCCGAACATCTCGGACAGCCGGCCGGCCGTGATGTGGCGGCGGACGTCCATCTCCCAGAAGCGGTCCTGCGCCTGGACGTAGCCCTGGGCGCGGAACAGGTCCTCGGGGGTGTCCGCGTACAGCTGCGGGATGCCGTTGGCGTCGCGCTTGACGTCGACCGGCGCGCTCAGGCCCGCCACCTTGACGCTGCCGTCCACCTCCGGGAAGGACGCGCGGACCGCGGCGACCCCGCGGTAGCCGCCGTAGCCGACGCCGGCCACCAGCAGCACGACCAGCACGATCACGATCAGACGGGCGCGCCGGAACTTCTTCGAGCGGGGCATCTGGGTCCTTGCGGTCCTGACTTCGGGGCGGGCGGGCGTGTCCAGGGCCTGGGGCCGTGACAGGGCACCACATTAGGCCGAGTTCGCGGACCGGCGTGCACGGGGGACGCTCCGGGCGGGATCTCGGGAGGTCAGGGAGCGGCCCGGAACGGGCCGGTGGGCAGCGATGGAGGCGGTCAAACTAAAGATATGGCAAAATGTTAGACTGAGTAACGATCCGCAAGAGGAGCATTGACGCCTTCTTAACGGGTCCCCGCGTGCGCCCCCACGGCGCCCGCGCATGCTCGGAGCCACCCAGCGGCTCCACCCCCCAGCACGACCCAGCACCACCTGACACCCCGCCCGCCCATGCCTGCCCGAGGTGCCACTGCGTGAACGTCGCCCACCTGAACCAGCTCCTGCTCGAAGCCTCCGTGATCCTCCTGTTCGCGGTGGTCGCCGTGCGGTTCTCGACCCGATCGGGACTGCCCAGCCTGCTGATCTACCTCGGGATCGGCGTCGCACTGGGCCAGAACGGAATCGGCGTCACCTTCAACAACGCCGAGCTGACCCAGGTGCTCGGCTACGCGGCGCTCGTGGTGATCCTGGCCGAGGGCGGCCTCAAGACCAGCTGGCGCGAGGTCAGACCGGCGATACCTGCGGCCACCGTGCTGGCCACGGTCGGCGTCGCGGTCAGCGTCTTCGTCACCGCGGCCGGCGCGCACTGGCTGGTCGGCCTGGACTGGCGGACCTCGCTGCTGCTCGGCGCGATCGTCTCCTCCACCGACGCCGCCGCCGTCTTCTCGGTGCTGCGGATGGTCCCGCTGCCGCACCGGCTCACCGGCCTGCTGGAGGCCGAGTCCGGCTTCAACGACGCGCCCGTGGTCATCCTGGTCGTCGCCTTCGCCTCCGCCGGCGAGCTGGACTCCTGGTACGTCCTGCTCGGCACGATCGTCGCCGAGCTGGCGATCGGCGCGGCGGTCGGCCTGGCCGTCGGCAAGCTGGGCGCGTACGCGGTCAAGCACGTCGCGCTGCCCTCCTCGGGCCTGTACCCGATCGCCGTGGTGGCGCTGACCGTGCTCGCCTACGCCGGCGGTGCGCTGCTGCACGGCTCCGGCTTCCTCGCCGTCTACATCAGCGCGGTGATCCTCGGGAACTCCAAGCTGCCGCACGGACCGGCCGTGCGCGGCTTCGCCGACGGGCTGGCGTGGATCGGGCAGATCGGCATGTTCGTGCTGCTCGGACTGCTCGCCGCGCCCGAGAGCATGGGCAACGCGGTGGTGCCGGCGCTGGTGATCGGCGGAGTGCTGGTCTTCCTGGCCCGGCCGCTGTCGGTGGTGCTCACGATGACCCCGTTCAAGGTGCCCGGCCGCGAGCAGGCGCTGCTGAGCTGGGCCGGACTGCGCGGGGCGGTGCCCATCGTGCTGGCCACCATCCCGGTGGTCTCCGGCGCGCACGAGGCCCAGGACGTGTTCAACATCGTCTTCATCCTGGTCGTCGTCTTCACCCTGCTCCAGGGTCCGACGCTGCCCTGGATGGCCAAGCGGCTGCGGATCGGCGAGGGCGCGATGGGCCAGGACCTCGACATCGAGTCCGCGCCGCTGGAGAAGCTGCACGGACACCTGCTGTCGATCACGCTCTCGCCGACCTCGCGGATGTCCGGCGTGGAGGTCGGCGAGCTGCGGCTGCCCAAGGGGGCGGCGGTCACCCTGGTCGTGCGCGAGGGCAGCTCCTTCGTGCCGGACAAGGCGACGGTGCTGCGCGGCGGGGACGAACTGCTGGTGGTCACCACGGACGAGGTCGGCGAGGCCGCGGAGCGACGGCTGCGGGCCGTCGACAAGGGCGGCAAGCTGGCGGACTGGCTGAACGGGCGCTGAGCCCCGGCCACCGCCGGGGGTGGCCCGGCGGGATGGGGTGGCCCGGCGGGACGGTGACCTGGCGGAATCTACGCGCGTAACTGTATGCTGGCGCGACCACGCCGTTTAACTACCGCTAGACCACCCCCAGCATCTGCCTGACGCAGAGTTGGCGCGACCGCTCGGCGGCCGCGGTTAGGCCCCGGCCCACCAGGCCCGGCCGACCCGGTATCTACCCCGGTCGACGCGCGAGAGGACGACTCTCGGCGCCGTCGGGGCCACCCCATGCCCTGCCGCGCTACCAGGCAGCAGGAAGGACCGACCGTGACGGCCCGCCGAACGGTCGACATCGCCGCGGACAACACTCCGGACACCGCGACCGACACCATGGACACCACCGCCGCCGAGGCGCCCGCCCGGGTCGGGTACGGAGAGCTGCTGCGCACGCCCGGCGCCTGGACGTTCCTGTCCCCCGCCCTGGTCGCGCGACTGCCCTACGCGATGCTCAGCATGGGCATCCTGCTGCTCGTCACCAAGACCCACGGCTCGTACGGCACCGCCGGTACGGTCACCGCCGTCGCCGCCGTCGCCCAGGCCCTGATCGGGCCGCAGACCGGGCGACTGGCCGACCGCTACGGCCAGGCCGCGGTGCTGGTCCCGACGGTGCTGGTGCACGCGGCCTCCGTCAGCCTGCTGATCGCGCTGGCGCTCGGCCACGCGCCGGCCTGGAGCCTGTACCTGGCCGCCGTCCCCGCCGGGGCGAGCGTGCCGCAGATCGGCGCGATGGTCCGGGCCCGCTGGGTGTCCGAGTTCACCTCCGAGGGCGCCTCCCCGACCGCCGCGGCCAAGGTGAGCACCGCGTTCGCCTTCGAGTCCGTGACGGACGAGTTCACCTTCGTGATCGGCCCGATCCTGGCCGCCAACATCGCCGCCTTCGCCAGCCCGGCGACCGCGCTGATCGCCGAGGCCTCGCTGACCCTGGTCGGCGGCCTCGCCTTCGCCGCCCAGCGGCGCACCGCCCCCGCCCGGATCATCCCGCAGCCCGGTGTGCGGCGCGCCTCCGCGCTCGCCTCGCCCGGCGTCCGGCTGCTGGTCGGGACCTTCCTCGGGGTCGGCGCGGTGTTCGGCGGCATGCAGGTGTCGGTGAACGCCTTCGCCGACTCCGTCGGGCAGCACGACGCCGGCGGCACGGTGTACGGGATCTTCGCGGGCGGCTCGATGCTGGCCGGTGTGCTGTACGGCGTGGTGGCCTGGCGGCGGCCGGTCCAGCAGCGGATGGCCATGAGCTACACGCTGCTGGTGCTGGGCTGCTCGGTGCTGTGGGCGATGCCCAACCTGGTCGCCCTGACGGTCGCCGGGCTGGTCTGCGGTCTGGCCATCGCCCCGACCCTGATCAGCGGCTACACCCTGGTCGAGACGCTGGTCGCGGACGGCGCCAAGACGGAGGCCTTCACCTGGCTGACCGGCGCGATCGGGCTGGGGCTGGCGGTCGGCTCGATGGCCGCCGGCAAGCTGATCGACGGGCACGGGCCCTCGATCGGGTTCCTGGTGCCGGTCGTCGGCGCCGGTCTGGGGCTGCTCGCGCTGGTGTCGATGCGGCACCTGCTGGTGGCGCCGGGCGGGGCCAGCCGCGTGGTGGCCGGGTCCGCCGAGCGTGACGGCGCGCCGCAGCTGGTCGGTGCGGCCAAGGGCTGAACGGGGGGTCGGCGGCGACCGGGTACCGGCTCATCTCACACCGGAGTCGCTGGACTGATCCAGCGGAATGCCGCATCATTGACCATCGTTAGCACTCATCAGGCGAGAGTGCCAGGAGGAAGACAAGTGCCCACGTACCAGTACCAGTGCACCGAGTGCGGCAACGGCCTGGAGGCGGTGCAGAAGTTCACCGACGAGGCGCTGACCACGTGCCCCGACTGCCAGGGACGGCTCCGCAAGGTCTTCTCGGCCGTGGGCGTCGTGTTCAAGGGCTCGGGCTTCTACCGGACCGACAGCCGCTCGTCCTCCAGCAGCACGGTGGGCGCCGGTTCGTCCTCCGGCTCGTCGACGTCGTCGTCCTCGACGTCCTCGGCGGGTTCGAGCTCGTCGTCCTCGTCCAGCTCGTCGAGCTCGTCCAGCAGCCCGGCTCCGGCCGCGAGCTGACCCCGGCGCTCGGCGCCGGATCGGCGTCCGGCGACTGCTCGGAAGCTTCGCGAAAGGCCCGTCGGCCCCGCTTCACGCGGGGCGGCGGGCCTTTCCGCTTGCCCTGTTCGCCGTCCGGCACGGGCTTTCGTCAGCTTGCGGAGGTCGGTCTCACTCGCGCGAGTGTACGAAGTTATCCACAGGGGCGGGTTATCCACAGACTGGGGGATAAAGCTTTCCGGTAGCGCCCGGGGCGCGCATCGTGTGGGTCACCAGAGACCGACCGATCGAGCCCGGAGGTCATGTCGATGACGACCATGAGCCTGTCCGTCCCACTGCCCGCGCCCACTGTGCCGCCCCGGCGGGAGGTGCCGAGCTTCCCCCCGATCCGGCGCGGCTGCGGCGGGTGGCACCGCTGGCGCCGGGCCGTCCGGCGGCGGGCCGGGGTGCCCGCACTGGTGCTGCTCGCGGTGGCGGCGGCGCTGGCGCTCGGGCCCGCGCGGGCCGGGCTGCCGCCGCCCTCAGGGGGCGCGGCGGGCCGTACGGGTTGTCAATCCGGGCCGGCGGGGGATCACCCGTAACCCCGGAACGACTTCGTCGTTCGAGGCGGCATGAAAGGCTTCAAGGAATTCCTGCTGCGTGGAAATGTCGTCGAACTCGCCGTCGCCGTGGTCATCGGCGCGGCTTTCACCAACATCGTCAACGCCTTCGTCAAGGGCGTGATCAATCCGATCGTCGGTGTGTTCGGGACGAAGGACCTGGGGTCCTACAGTTCCTGCCTCAAGGGGCCCTGCGAGGTGAGCGCCACTGGTGAGCCCACGTCCGGAATCCTCATCCTGTGGGGGACGGTACTCAGCGCCGCCCTGCAGTTCCTGATCACTGCGGCCGTCGTCTACTTCGTCCTGATCGTGCCGATGAACAGGATGGCGGCCAAGCGCAAGTCCGCCGTCGAGGCGGCGGCGGAGGCCGAGGCCAAGGAGGTCCAACTGCTGACCGAGATCCGCGACGCGCTGGTCGCGGCGCGCTAGTCCCCGTGGTGCGGCGGACGCTGGCTCAGGTACCAGTCCAGCCCCCGCCCACCGCTCTCCCCCGTCCCGGGGCGCTCGCCCCAGCCGGCGTCGGTGTCGTCCCGGGACTGCTGGTCAAACGGGTCCCGGAAGACCAGCCGGGCCTTGGCCGCGGCCGCCCGCCGGGTCGCCGGCTGCTCGTCCCGCTCCTGCCGGACCTGTTCCTGCCCGCTCTGTTCCTGCCCGCTCTGTTCCTGCTCGCTCACTCTGTCCACTCCCCTGATCACCCGGGCCGTCCTGTCCCTCCAGCCTAAGAGCCCCGTGGCACGCCGCGGGCCCTGGTGCGGAGCGCTCCGCACCAGGGCCCGGGGGCAGACGGGCTCGGTTGCCCCCGGCCGAGACGGGCTCGGCCGGGGGCTCGTTCGTCAGGCGGCTCCTCAGGCGGCCTCGAAGCCCGCGTGGTCGGCGATCTTCTTCAGCTCGGCGAGCGCGTGCTTCTCGATCTGGCGGATCCGCTCGCGGGTGAGGCCGTGCTGCTTGCCCACCTCGGTCAGGGTGCGCTCGCGGCCGTCCTCCATGCCGTAGCGGGAGCGGATGATCGAGGCCGTGCGGTCGTCCAGCCGCCCGATCAGACCGTCCAGCTCCTCGCGGCGGAGCATGACCATCACGGCGTCCTCGGGGGACGTCGCCCCGGTGTCCTCGACCAGGTCACCGAACTGGGTCTCGCCCTCGTCGTCGACCGACATGTTGAGGCTGACCGGGTCGCGCGCCCAGTCCAGCACGTCCTTGATCCGGGCCTCCGTGGTGTCCAGCTCGGCCGCGATCTCGGCCGGCTCGGGCTCGCGGCCCAGCTCCTTTGACTTCTCGCGCTGCACCCGCCTGATCCGGCCGAGCTCCTCGACGAGGTGCACGGGCAGCCGGATGGTGCGGGACTGGTCGGCGATGGAGCGGGTGATCGCCTGCCGGATCCACCAGGTGGCATAGGTGGAGAACTTGAAACCCTTGGCGTAGTCGAACTTCTCGACGGCGCGCACCAGGCCTGCGTTGCCCTCCTGGATGAGGTCCAGCAGGGGGAGGCCGCTGCGCGGGTAGCGGCGGGCGACCGCGACCACCAGGCGGAGGTTGGAGCGGATGAACACGTCCTTGGCGCGCTCCGCGTCCTCGGCTATCGCCTCCAGCTCCTCGCGCGTGACACCGTCCGGAAGTCCGTCCTCGTCCAGCAGGTGCTGGGCGTACACGCCGGCCTCGATCCGCAGCGAGAGCTCGACCTCCTCGGCGGCATCGAGCAGGGGCGTCCTGGCGATCTCGTCGAGGTACATGCCGACCAGGTCGCGGTCGGCCTCAAGGTTGGTCGGGCGGGCCGCGCGACTCCGGTCGGCCCTGTCGCGAACGACGGCACGGGTGGCCATGCTTGCTCCCTTTGACTGGTGTTGCCGAGGTGTCTGCCTGCCTGCCCGTGAGGGCAAGAAGTGCGGGCCCCTACGGGCCTCACACGTAACAATCCAACGAACAGAATCCGGACAACATTCCCAAGTTACTCAGATTCTTCTCCGCGATGCAGTATCCTGCCGGTTTTCACCCCGGTTCTGGACACTCGGTGACCGGCCGAACACCCAATGCGCCCGCATGCGATCGCTTCGCGCGATCGACCGGGACACCTCTTCACCGGCTCTCCATGCAACCGTCGCCTACCCGTTGAACCGGCGAACGGCCGCGCACGTTCCCACGGACTCGCGACTTCCACCCGCGCCCACCCCCCCGGCACGCGCAGGTCCTCCCCACAAAAGATGCCAAATCGCTATCGGTCCAGCTCCCGATCGGCACAGCGCACTGGGAAGGTGTCAGGCATGCACCTGACCAACAGCTCGACCTCCGTCACCGTGCGTCATCGCGGCCTCCTTCGGGACGCCGCGGTCGCGCTGGGTTGCGCCGCGCTGTTCGGCCTCCTGGTGGCGCTGGTAACGGGCCACTGGCACCCTCTGCACGAGTTCGACCAGCACTGGATCAGCGAACTCCACATCTACGCACGGGAACACCGGATCTGGACCGCCGCCGTGCAGACCCTCTCCGACATCGGCGGCCCCGTCACGATGCGTGCACTTCTCGGCGTCGCGGCCGTCTGGCTCCTGTTGATCGGCGCCCGGGTGCTGGCCGGCTGGGTGGCCGCCCAGGCCCTGGTCGGCTGGGGCGCCCAATGGGCGCTGAAGCTCGCTGTCGATCGCCAGCGCCCCGTCTTCGACGACCCGGTCTCGCACGCCGGCGGCCCGGCCTTCCCCTCCGGGCACGCGATGGCCTCGGCGATCACCTGCGCCGTCCTGGTCGGCCTGGTCTGGCACCGGGTCCACCGCCGCGGCCGGACCGCCGCCTGCGCGGTGGCCGCCGGGGCGGTGCTCGTCATCGGCTGGACCCGGGTCGCCCTCGGGGTGCACTGGCCCAGCGACGTACTGGCGGGCTGGCTGGCGGCCGGCGTCGTACTGGGCGTCGTGACCGCCGCGATCGAACTCTGGCGCCCGGGCGCGCTGGCCCGGGACGTACGACGGGTCAACTGGCGTACCCGGCCCCGGGTTCAGCGGGTCATCGTGCCCTACGTCCGAGCGCCGCACGCCGAGGACTCCGAGGACGCCGAGCGGGACGACCCCGCCGACCGCCCGGACGAACCCGTCCGCTGACGCCTCCGGGAACAACGCCGCAGCCCCCCGTCCGAGGTCGGACGGGGGGCTGCGGCGTTGTGCTGTCGTGATGTGCCCCAGACAGGAATCGAACCTGCGACACCGGCTTTAGGAGAGCCGTGCTCTATCCCCTGAGCTACTGAGGCGGGGCCGGTCTGTGACCAGGCCGTTCACAGCGTACCGGATCGGGGGTCGGCTGGGGGGTGGTGGCCGGGGATGGTCGCCGGGGGGCAGCTGCCGACGGGGTGTCAGAGCAGGTCAAGTAGCCTGCCGAGAACTGTTCGAATCGCCCCGGCGTGCCGCCCGAAGGAGACGAAGGCCCCGATGACACCAGCTGTGCGCCCGGCCGTCCGCTTGCTGGGACAGGTGTGGTTCTGGCCGGCGGTGGTGATGCTGGGCGTCGGCTCGTACCGGCTGGGCACGCCCGAGCTGTGGCGGGACGAGATGGCGACCTGGACGGTGGCCACCCGCTCGCTGGGCGACCTGCTGCGGCTGCTCCAGCACATAGACGCCAGCAACGGCTTGTACTACCTGCTGATGCACGGCTGGACGGCGGTGTTCGGCGACTCGACGGTGGCCCTGCGAATACCCTCCGTGCTGGCGATGGCGGCGGCGGCCGCCTTCGTGGCGCTGACCGCCGAGCGGCTGTTCGGCCACCGGGTCGCGGCGATCGGCGCGGGGCTGCTGTTCACGGTGCCGCCCCAGGTGTCCCACTACGCCCAGGAGGCCCGCGCCTACGCACTGGCGACCTGCTCGATCGCGGCCGCCACCTACTTCCTGCTGCGGGCGCTGGAGCGGCCTGGCCTGCGGCGCTGGGCGCCGTACTCCGTGGCGATGGCGCTGGCCGGGGCCTGGCACCTGGTCTCGTTCAGTACGGTCGCCGGGCAGGCCGCGCTGGTGCTGCTGCACCTGTGGCGCACCCGGACGGGGGCGGAACGGCGGATCCGGTGGCAGTACCCGGTCGCCGTGATCGCGGCGGTGCTGCCGGTGCTGCCGGTGGCGCTGCTCGGCAGCCGGCAGTCCGACCGGCAGCTCGGCTGGATCAAGACGCCGTCCTTCTCCGACCTGACCGACTTCGGCGGGCACCTCTTCGGCTCGGACCAGGTGGCCTGGGCCTTCGTCCTGCTGGCGCTGCCCGCGCTGTTGCTGCCCGGTTGGCGGCTGCGGGCCTGGCAGTTGCTGCTGCTGGCGGAGCTGCCGGTGGTGTCCGTCTGGCTGGTGTCGCGGGGCACCACCTCGTACTTCCTCGACCGGTACCTGCTCTTCACGGTGCCCGCCTGGGCGGTGCTGGCCGGGGGCGGGGTCGCGGCTGTGTACCGCACGGTGGCGGCCCTGGCCGGGCGGCGGTGGGCGCCGGGGCGGACCGCCCGGCCGCGGGCGGCCGTGGCGACGGCCGGGCTGCTGGCGGTGGGCCTGCTCGCCCTTCCGGCCGTGGCGGCGCTGCCCGAGCAGCCCGCGGTGCGGTACGCGGACGCGCACACCCGTTCCAAGGAGCCGTTCCGGGCGGCGGCCGAGGAGATCACCGCCGGGTACCGCCCCGGGGACGGGCTGGCGGCCCCGATGGGCGACCAGTCCTGGGCGATGGTCTGGCCGGGCGTCAGCTACTACCTGCCCCGGGACGTCCAGCCGTTCCCGGTGTTCGTCGCGCGCAGCGCCGAGGACGCCGAGGAGCTGACCCCCGAGCCCTGCCCGCGGCCGGAGGCCTGTCTGGGGGACGTACCGCGGGTCTGGCTGCTGGTCCTCGGGGACACCCCGGACCCGCTGGCGGCCCTGCCGGAGGAGCAGGCGCAGCCGCTCAGGCAGCGGTACGGCGCGCCGGACAAGGTGGTACCGCTCGGCGGTCTCACCCTCGCGCTGCTCGATCCCGCGACCTGAGACACCCGGAGCCGGGACACCCGGATCTGGGACACCCGACCGGGGATCGCGGAGAAGCCGGACCGACGGAGAAGGGGGAGCCGGACAGTTCCGGCTCCCCCTTCGGTCGTTCAACCGTTCGGCGCGCTCACAGCATGCGCAGCAGCCGCGACGGGATGGACGGCGGGTTCAGGTCGGACTGGAGGGCCACCGGGACCTCCACCTTGCCGTCGCCCGCGCCCACCCGCAGCGTGCCGACCTCCTTGCCGGCCTTCTCCTCGTGGCGGAGCTTGGCCGGGTCCAGGGTGATCGTGCCGCTGATGCCGGGGAAGCCCGCCACCACGAGGTCCTTGGTCGCGACGACCGGGATCTTGCCGCCGAGCCCGTCGTCCACCGAGCCGACGACGTCGCCCTTCTTCACCACGGTCTGGCCGGTCAGCCCGTTCTGCGCGGCCTGGATCTGCTTGCCGCTGACCTTCAGTACGGTCGGCAGGATGCCGTCGCCATCCTTGGGCGAGGTGGCCTGCTGGCCCAGGGTGACGCCGAGGATCAGCCGCTTCACGCCGCCGATCTCCTTGTACGCGGCCCACATCAGGCAGCCACCGGCCGGGGTGCTGGAGCCGGTCTTGACGCCGATGACGCCGGTCTTCGGGTTGATCAGGTTGTTGGTGTTGGGGATCTTCACGCCGTTGAGGGTGGTGTCCGGGGTGGAGACGATCTGCCGGAAGATCTCGTCCTGCATGACCTGCTCGGCCAGCTTCAGCTGGTCCTTGGCGGTGGACTTGGTGTCCGCGTTGAAGCCCGCCGGGTCGGCGTAGGTCGTGTTGCTCATGCCGAACTTGGCCGCGGTGTCGTTCATCAGCTTGACGAACGCCTCCTCGGAGCCGGAGTGGAAGCGGGCGAGCAGCCGGGCCACGTTGTTGGCGGACGGCAGCATCAGCAGCTCCAGCGCCTGGTACTCGGTGAGCACCTGACCCGCGGTGAGCGTCACCCGGGACTCGTCGCCGTTGCCGGACTCCTGCGCGGCCTGCGGGTCGACGGTGATCTTCGGGCCGCTCTCCCCCTTCTTCAGCGGGTACTTCTGCAGGATCAGATAGGCGTTCATCACCTTGGTGACACTGGCGATCGAGGCCGGGGTCTCCTGGCCCGAACTGCCGAGGCTGCCCACGCCGACCACCTCGGCGGCGGACTGGCCCTTGGCCGGCCAGGCGAGGTCGAGCGCGTCACCGGAGAAGGCGAAGCTGCCCGGAGCCGACATCTTCACCTTCGCGTCCGGCAGCGGGCGCAGCAGCTGGGCCACCACGACCGCACCGAGCACCACGGCCAGGAACACCGTCCAGATGGTGATCCGCTTGAGCGCGCGGCGCAGCGGCGAGACCGGACGGGAGTTGAGGGCGGCCAGGACCTCCATCGCCTCGGCCGTGTTCTCGGGCAAGGGCAGCGGCTGCGGGGCGGGCAGCGGCTCGGGCCCGGGCAGCGGCGGGACGGGCGGCACCGGCCGCGGGTCGGGCTCGGGCAGCGGGGTGGGCGCCGGGGCCGGACCGGGCTCGGGCTTCGGGGCCGGCTCGGGCAGCGGTTCGGGCCCCGGGGTCGGCTCGGGTTCGGGGACGGGCTTGGGCGCCGGGTGCGGCTCGGGGCCCGGCTCGGGGACGGGCGCCGGCTCGGGCAGCGGGGTGGGCTCCGGGGGCTCGGGCACGGTACCGGCGGCCGGGGCGGCGGGGGCACCCAGCGGCTTGGGCTTCTCCAGCTTCTCGGCCTTGCCGGTCGGGACCGGGGGCTTGGTGAGCAGCATGGTCTTGGTCGGGTCGTACGGCTCGTCGCCCTTGTCGCCCTTGTCGCCCTTGTCGGACTCGGCGGCCTCGGCGGCCTGGTCTGCCTCTGCCTCGTCGGCCTTCTCGGACTCGGCGGACTCGGCGGGCTCCTCGGATTCGGCGGGCTGCCCGGACGCCGCGGACTCCTTCGGCTCGGCGGCCTCGGGCGTGTCGGCCCGCTCCGCCGGCTTCGCCTTCTCCGGCGTGTCCGCCGCGGAACCGGTCTTCGCGAGGGGCTGTTCCGACGCCCCCTCAGTCTCGTCGGCCTTCTCGGCCTTCCCGGCCTTCTCGGAAGCCTTCTCCGCGGCCTTCACGGAAGCACTCTCGGAAGCGCTCTCGGAAGCCTTCCCGGCACCCTTCGCAGCCGCCACGCCGGCCGTCCGCATGGTGAGACGAGGGTCGGCGCCGGATGACCGTTCGGCGGTCCCCTTCGCCGCGTCAGCCGTCGAGGCCGACTCCTCCTTCTCCGCCCCGCCATCGGAACTGTCGCCGCTCGCGGCCTTCAGCAGTTCCTCGGGCAGCCGCAGCGCGGTGGTCTTGTTGTCCACCGGCAGGCGCAGCATCGTCGTCCGGCTGTCCACATCCCGGACGCGGATCTGTACGGTCGAGCCGCTCCCGGTCCCCGCCGACGGCTTTTCGGCGGACGCCTCGGAGGAGGTCTCGGCGGACGCCGCGGCCGAGGACTCGACCGGCGTCCCGGCGGCGGTCTCCGCGGACGCCTTGGCAGTGGCCCCGGCTGACGCCCCGGCAGCCGCCGGGTCGGCCGATCCGCCGTCGGCACCCTCAGCGGTGCCGGCCGCCGCACCGGTCCGTTCGCGTTCGCCGCCCCGCTCCCGCTCGTCGTCCCTCAGCACCCTGTCGGGGGACTCGCCCACGTATCCCAGCCTCCTCAACGCCCGGCGGGGCACCGGCAGACCCGATTTCGGGAAGCCGACGCCCCGCCCCGTGTACCTGTACAGTCTCCGCCACATGCGGTCGTTCCGGCCGCGCACACCCCGCCCGACCGGCGCTTATTGCCGCCGCACGGCCGCATCGCGGTCTGTTCAACGGTCAGACGCCGGGGCCGCGGCCGCCGGTTCCGCCCCTTCACCGCAAGGTCACGATTCGGAGGCGTACTCGACAAGCCCGTGTGAGAGGCGTCACCCTGTCTCTCATCCACGCGGGGAGGCTTGGATGGGCAAGAGCCGCAGAACTGTTCCCGAGGAACTCTTGCTGCTCGCTTTGGACCCGACCACGGGTACCACGGCGCAGCCGCAGACCCTCGACCTCGGACTCGCCGGGGCGCAGCTCGTCGAGCTGTCCCTGGCCGGACGGATCGTACCGGAGGGCGACCGGATCGCCGTCGTGCTCGCACGGCCGACCGGCGACCCGACCCTTGACCACGCACTGGAGCTGCTGCGCCGACGCGGCAGCCCGGTCCGCGCGGTGCACTGGATCGGCGGGCCCCGACTGGGGCTCCGGCAGACGTACCTGGCGCACCTGGAGCGCTGCGGCATGGTCACCGCCGTGCCCGGCCAGATGTGCGGAGTGCTGCCGACGACCCGGTACCAGGCGTCCGACGACTGCACCAACGCCGCGATCAAGCAGCGGCTGGACACCGCGATCCGCACCGGCGTGCCGCCGGACCCGCGGACGGCCGCGCTCGCGGCCCTCGCCCACTCGGTGGGGCTGGGCAAGCACCTGTACCCGGGTAACGAGGGCCGGTCCTCGCGGTCCCGGCTGCGCGACCTGATCCGGTACGACCCGCTCGGCGGGATGGTCGCGCACGCCGTGATGGACGTACAGAACGGCCTGCCGGCGCAGCAGAACCGTTCTTCCCAGGCTTCCGGGGCCGGCACCGGCCGCTCCGGTGCCCGCGCGGCGGGCCGGGCCTCCGGCGGGCGGGTCTCCGCCCCTCGGGTCGGGGTCCGCTGATCCAGGCGGTCAGTTGATCCAGGCGGTCCGCTGATCCAGGCGGTCCGCTGATCCCGGTCGGCCGCTGACCACAACGACCCCCGGCGTGCCGAGTCCGACTCGCCGACGACACGTCCGACGGCGCACACCGTCCCGTCCGCGCCGCCCGAGGGCGGCGGGCGACCCGGCGCGCCACCCCGCACCACCCGTACTACCGGCATCACCAGAAGCACGGAGGGGCGGTCGCCCCGCGACGCAAGTCGCCCGGCGACCGCCCCTCTGCCGTTCCCGGAGACCCGTCGGGGCCTTCCGGAACCACCGGTCCGAATCGTCGAGCCGCATTACCACCTGGGGGCCTGCACTGTCTCACAGAAGCGCTTTTCCGATGATCTGTTCTACCGCGCTGCTGTGATTCCCCGGCGCCGACCTGGCCCAAGGTGTCATGCTGCTCCAAGTCAGGGGGGTTGGTCCCAATGTCCGAAGTGTTCCGAGGGCTGCCGTTCCAACGATCACCAGAGGTCCGGCCGGAGGTCGACGTGTCCGCGAACATCAATCCCACCGTGCGTCGTCGGCGCCTCGGCTCGGAGCTGCGAAAACTCCGCGAAGGCCTCGGGATGACGGCGGAGGAGGTGGCCGGCCGACTGATGGTCTCCCAGTCGAAGATCAGCCGGCTGGAGAACGGCCGTCGCAGCATCAGCCAGCGCGACGTGCGCGACCTCTGCGACGTCTACAACGTGTCCGACGAACAGATGCGCAGCAGCCTGATGGAGATGGCCAAGGAGTCCCGCCAGCGCGGCTGGTGGCACGACTTCAACGACATGCCGACCCCGTACAGCGTCTACATCGGCCTGGAGGCCGAGGCCTCCTCGATCCGCGCCTACGAGTCCTCCTTCATCCCGGGGCTGCTCCAGACCGAGCAGTACGCCCAGGCCGTGGTCGAGGGCACCCAGCCGGACACCGACGCGATCGCGGTGCAGCGCCGGGTGCAGGTACGGATGAAGCGCCAGGAGCGCGTCCACGGCGAGAACCAGCTCGGCAGCCTGTGGACCGTCATAGACGAGGCGGCGCTGCGCCGCGAGGTCGGCAGCCGGGAGATCATGGCCCGACAGCTCCAGCAGATGCTGGAACTCAGCCTGCGTCCGAACATCACCATCCAGGTGATCCCGTTCTCGCACGGCGCCCATCCCGGCATGACCGGGACATTCTCCCTGCTGGAGTTCCCGGAGTCAGCCGATTCCACGGTTGTCTACTTCGAAGGTGTGACGAGCGATCTCTACCTGGAGAAGGAGGCCGACGTGCGCCGCTATACCGGTCTGTACGACTACCTGAGAGCGGCCGCACTCGGTGTCGCGGAGAGCCGGTCGCTGATAGCCGACATCGAAAAGGGATACCACGAATGAGCACCCCCTCCGAGTACGGAACCCCCTGGCGCAAGAGCAGTCACAGTGGCGGCCAGGGCGCCTGTGTGGAGATCGCCGGACCTGCCGCCGGGGCGGTGGCGGTCCGGGACTCCAAGGACCCGCTCGGCCCGCAGCTGCGCTTCTCCACCGAGGCCTGGAACGCGTTCGCGTCGGCCGCGGCGGCGGGCGCCTTCGGCGAGGCCTGACCGGGATCCGTGCTCGGACGAGTTGCCCGTAACGCTGTCCGTCGCCCCGAGCGGCGGCCGATGTTACGGGCAGCTGCCGTTTCCACGGCGTTCGTTCAGTGCACCACCGGGTACCGGACCGACCAGTTGACGCCCTCCGGGGTCTGCCGGTCGTGCAGTTCGGTGCCGTGCATCAGCTCCAGCGCGAAGTCGTCGGCGAGTTCGAGGATCGCGCCGCGTCCCTCCAGCCCCGCCAGCAGGCCCGGCGGCAGCGCGGTGTCGCCGTGCAGCACCCCGAGCAGGTTGCCGCAGATCGCGCCGGTGGAGTCGCTGTCCCCGGAGTGGTTGACCGCCAGCAGCAGGCCCGAGCGCACGTCGTGGGCGACCAGGGCGCAGTAGACCGCGATCGCCAGCGCCTCCTCGGCGACCCAGCCCTCCCCCAGCGCCTCCACCCGCTCGGCGGACGGCTCGCCGGCCCGGACGGCGTCCAGCGCGGCCCGCAGCGCGGCCGTGGTCTCCTCGTGCGCCTGCCGCTCGGACAGCAGCGCCAGCGCGAGGTGGACGCCCTCCTCCAGGGTGCCGCCGCGGGCCACCGACTGGACGATCACCGCGAACGCGCCCGCCGCCAGGTAGCCGGTCGGGTGGCCGTGGGTGAGCACCGAGCACTCCACCGCGAGTTGGAAGACCAGGCCAGGCTCCCAGGTGGTGAGCAGTCCGAACGGCGCCGCCCGCACCACCGTGCCGCAGCCCTTGGAGTGCGGGTTCTTGGGCCGCTCCAGGGTGCCGAGCCGCTCGCCGTCCGGCCCGGTCAGGCCGGTGAGGCAGCCCTGGCCGGGGGCGCGCTGGGCGTACAGCCACTCCTCGCGGCCGAGCCAGCCGAGGTCGGGGCGGCGCTCGTCCGGGCCCCAGTCGCGCTGGGTGGCGGCCCAGCGCAGGTAGGCCAGGTGCAGGTCGGTGGGCGGGTGCCAGCTGCCGGTGTCGCGCCGGATGTGGGCCCGGATCAGGCCGTCCACGGTGAACAGGCTGAGCTGGGTGTCGTCGGTGACGGCGCCGGTGCGCCCGTAGGCGGGGACGTAGCCGGTGACGCCCCGCGGGCCGTACTGGGCCCGGATCTTCTCCAGCGACTCGAACTCGACGCCGGCGCCGAGCGCGTCACCGATGGCACCGCCGAGCAGGCAGCCCCGCACCCGGCTGCGGAAGTCCTGCTGCTGGGCTCGTGACCACAGGGGCATCACGACGGGGCGCCTTTCGTCGGGGTCGGGGGGCGGGTCCGCGCGACGCACGGCCGCCGCGCGCCCTGGCACTGTATTCGAAGGCGCGAGCGGAACGACGGCGTCCCTCGCACTTCGGTTCCCCGCCCCGGCCGCCGTCCCCGCCCCGGCCGCCGTCTCCACGACGGCCGGGGTCCCGCGGTCGGCCTGGGCCGGCCCTAGTCCAGCACCGGCAGCAGCTCCGGCAGGTGCCCGTCCGAGGCCAGCGCCGCCGCGCGCCGCTCGGCCGGCACCTCGCCGTAGAGGGTGGTGCGCTGGCGGTGGGGGCGGCCCGCGGCCTCGGCGATCGCCTGGAGGTCGCGCACCGACTTGTAGCTGCCGTACGCCGAGCCGGCCATCCGCGAGATGGTCTCCTCCATCAGCGTGCCGCCCAGGTCGTTGGCGCCCGAGCGGAGCATCTCGGCCGCGCCCTCCGCACCCAGCTTCACCCAGCTGGTCTGGATGTTGGGGATGTGCGGGTGCAGCAGCAGCCGGGCCATGGCGACCACGGCGCGGTTGTCCCGGGCGGTCGGGCCGGGGCGGGCGATGCCGGCCAGGTAGACCGGGGCGTTGGTGTGGATGAACGGGAGGGTGACGAACTCGGTGAAACCACCGGTGCGCTGCTGGATGTCGGCGAGCAGCCGCAGGTGGCCGAGCCAGTGCTTCGGGGTGTCCACGTGCCCGTACATCATCGTGGACGAGGAGCGGATGCCCAGCTCGTGCGCGGTGGTGACCACCTCGACCCAGGTCGCGGCCGGCAGCTTGCCCTTGGTGAGCACCCAGCGGACCTCGTCGTCCAGGATCTCGGCGGCGGTGCCCGGGATGGTGTCCAGGCCCGACTCCTTGGCCCGCTGCAGCCAGTCGCGGATCGAGAGCCCGGTCCGGGTCGCGCCGTTGACCACCTCCATCGGGGAGAACGCGTGCACGTGGATGCCGGGCACCCGTTCCTTCACCGCGCGGGCGATGTCGAAGTAGGCGGTGCCGGGCAGGTCCGGGTGGATGCCGCCCTGCATGCACACCTCGGTGGCGCCCACCTCCCAGGCCTGCGCGGCCCGTTCGGCGACCTGCTCCAGGGAGAGGGTGTAGGCGTCGGCGTCGGTGCGGCGCTGGGCGAAGGCGCAGAAGCGGCAGCCGGTGTAGCAGACGTTGGTGAAGTTGATGTTCCGGGTGACGCAGTAGGTGACGTCGTCCCCGACCGCGTCCCGGCGGACGTCGTCGGCGATCCGGCACAGGGCGTCCAGGGCCGGGCCGTCCGCGTGGAACAGGGCCAGCGCGTGGTCGTCGGTGAGCTCGGTCGGGTCGTCGGCGGCCACCGCCAGGGCCTCGCGCAGGTCGCCCGCGAGGCGCTCGGGCGCACCCTTCGCGAGCACCTGCTCGCGCAGCACCTCCCAGTCGCCGTACACGTCCTCGAAGTCGGCCCGGCGGTCGCCGGTGCGGCCCTCGGTGTCGACGGCGGTGTGCAGGTCGGTCCGCCCGTACGACTCCGGGAGGTCCTCGGGCTCCTGCCAGGGGCGGCCCTCGACCACCGCGTCCGGGTTCGCCAGGCCGGTGGCCGGGTCGGCCAGGGCGCGCACGTGCGGCATCACCCGCGGGTCCAGCCAGGGTTCGCCGCGCAGCACGTACTCGGGGTAGACGGCGAGGCGTTCGCGCAGTTCGAAGCCGGCCGCGGCCGAGCGTTCGGCGAGGCGGTCGATCTGCGGCCAGGGGCGCTCGGGGTTGACGTGGTCCGGGGTCAGCGGGGAGACGCCGCCCCAGTCGTCGATGCCGGCCGCGATCAGCCGCTCGTACTCACCGTCCACCAGGTTCGGCGGCGCCTGCAGGCACGCCTTCGGGCCGAGCAGGTGGCGGGCCACCGCCACCGTGGCCACCAGCTCGTCCAGTTCGGCGTCCGGCATGCCGCGCATCGCGGTGTCCGGCTTGGCGCGGAAGTTCTGCAGGATCAGTTCCTGGACGCCGTGGTAGGCCCGGGAGACCTTGCGCAGCGCGAACAGCGACTCGGCGCGCTCCTGGTACGTCTCGCCGATGCCGATCAGCAGGCCGCTGGTGAACGGGACGGAGCTGCGGCCGGCGTCCTCCAACACCCGCAGCCGGACGGCCGGTTCCTTGTCCGGGGAGCCGAAGTGCGGGCCGCCGGGCTCGCTCCACAGCCGGGTGGCGGTGGTCTCCAGCATCATCCCCATCGAGGCGGAGACCGGCTTCAGCCGCTGGAAGTCCGTCCAGCTCAGCACCCCGGGGTTGAGGTGCGGCAGCAGGCCGGTCTCCTCCAGGATGCGGATGGACATCGCCCGCACGTAGGCGATGGTGTCGTCGTAGCCGTGCGCGTCCAGCCACTCGCGGGCCTCGGGCCAGCGGTCCTCGGGCTTGTCGCCGAGCGTGATCAGGGCTTCCTTGCAGCCGAGTTCGGCTCCGCGTCGGGCCACCTCCAGCACCTCGTCCGGGGACATGAACATCCCGTGCCCGGCCCGGCGCAGCTTGCCGGGGACGGTGGCGAAGGTGCAGTAGTGGCACTTGTCGCGGCAGAGCCGGGTGAGCGGGATGAAGACACTCTTGGAGTAGGTGATGACGCCGGGACGGCCGGCCGCCTCCAGCCCGGCGTCGCGCACCCGGGCGGCACCGGCGCACAGGTCGCGCAGGTCCTCGCCGCTGGCCTGGAGCAGCACGGCCGCCTCGGTCACGTCGAGGGCCACGCCGTCCCGGGCGCGGCGCAGGGCGCGCCGCATCGCGTTCGCGGTCGGAGGGGTGTTTGCGTCCACGGCGGTTCCGTCCATGGCGCGACCCTACGCCAGGTGTCGTACGTTCGGATGAGCCAACCCTGAGGCTTCTCAGGGTCGATGTACCCACCAGGTTCACCCCGATCTGGCCCTGCAGGGCGATGACGGCGTGGCGGCGCCCGCCTCTAATGGAAGGACAGTGCCAAGCGCAGAGGTTCGCAGAGGAGTTGAGGACGCCATGACCAATGACACGGCGGCGGGGGACCAGCAGGACGGCGGAGTGCCGCTCCGTTCACGGCGGCGCACCCTGGTACGGGCCGGGGTCCCGCTGGCGGTGGCCGCGGTGATCGCCACCGGGGTCGGACTGGTGCCCGCGCTGGCCGCCGACTCCCCGCCCGACCTGCCGGCCGTCTCGGCGGAGGCGCTGGTGGCCAAGGCGCTCGGCTCCGACACCCAGACCCTGTCCGGGACGGTGTCGGTCTCGACCGACCTCGGGCTGCCCAGCCAGCTGCTGAGCGGGGCCGGCGGTCTCGCCGCGGCGGCCGGACACGGCGGCGAGCAGGGCAAGGGCTCCTCGGCGGACCCGCAGACCAAGCTGCTCGGCCTGCTCGGCGGGGACCAGACCCTGCGGGTCGCGGTGGACGGGCCGGACCGCCAGCGGGTGGACCTGATGGAGAACATGGCGGGCTACACCCTGGTCCGCAACGGCGACCAGAGCTGGGCCTGGGACAGCTCGACCAACAGCGCGGTGCACCTGACCGGGCGTCCGGCGGGCGAGCACCAGCCCAAGGCGCCGCTGACCGGGGTGCCGACCACCCCGCAGGAGGCCGCCAAGCAGTTCCTGACCGAGAGCGCCGGCACCACCTCCGTCACCGTGGCCGGGACGGCCACCGTGGCCGGGCAGAAGGCGTACCAGCTGAGCGTCAAGCCGACCCAGTCCGGCTCGACCGTCGCCGAGGTGCGGATCTCGGTGGCCGCCGACAACGGCGTGCCGCTCGCGGTGGTGGTGAAGTCCACCGACGGCTCCACCGTGCTGGACGTCCACTTCACCGAGGTGTCCTTCGCCAAGCCGGCCGCCAAGACCTTCGACTTCACGGTGCCCAAGGGCGCCAAGGTGACGGAGCAGAAGGCGGACGACGCGGCCAAGGGCCACGCCGGCAAGGGCGAGGCCGCCAAGGGTCAGACCGCCAAGGGTGAGGCCGCCAAGGACCACGGCGGCGTGAACGTGATCGGCGAGGGCTGGACGGCCGTGGTCTCCGCGCAGCTGCCCAGCGGCGTCGAGGCGCCGAAGGGCGCGGACAACGGCAAGCAGGGCAAGCACCACGGCCAGCCGGTGAACCCGCTGGCGCTGGTGAAGTCGCTCGGCAAGCCGGTCGGCGGCGGCACGCTGATCAGCACCAAGGTCGTCAACGTCCTGCTCACCGACGACGGCCGGGTCTTCGCCGGCGCGGTGACCCTGCCGGTCCTGCAGCACGCCGCCGGGGTGAACTGACGGATGTCCAAGGCTCCCGTAACGGGGGACGTTACGGAGTCGGCCGGGGGTCCGGGCGCCGCGCCGCGCCCGGCCCCCGCTCCTTCCGCTCCGCCCGCTCCTCCCGCCTCCCCGACCGACGACGTGATCAGAACCCGCGGCCTGACCAAGCGCTTCCGCGGCGGCCAGCTCGCCGTGGACGGCCTGGACCTGGCCGTGCCGCGCGGCTCGGTGTTCGGCTTCCTCGGCCCCAACGGCTCCGGCAAGACCACCACCATCCGGATGCTGATGGGCCTGATCGCCCCCACCTCCGGCGTGGCCACCGTGCTCGGCGAGTCGATGCCGCAGTCCGTCGCCTCCGTGCTGCCCCGGGTGGGCGCGCTGATCGAGGGCCCGGCGCTGTACGGCTTCCTCTCCGGCCGGGACAACCTGGTCCGCTTCGACTCCGCCGACCCGACCGCCGACCCGCGCACCCGCCGGCAGCGGGTGGACACCGCGCTGGAGCGGGTCGGCCTGAGCGCCACGGCCGGCAAGAAGGCCCGCGCCTACTCCCTGGGCATGAAGCAGCGCCTGGGCCTGGCCTCCGCGCTGCTGCAGCCGCGCGAGCTGCTGGTACTGGACGAGCCGACCAACGGCCTGGACCCGCAGGGCATGCGGGAGATCCGGGCGCTGGTGCGGGAGGTCGCGGCGGAGGGCACCACGGTGTTCCTCTCCTCGCACCTGCTGGACGAGATCGAGCAGGTCTGCACCCACGCGGCGGTGATGTCCCGGGGCCGGCTGGTGGTGCAGGGCACCGTCGCCGAGCTGGCCGCCCGGGCCCAGGGCCGGCTGGTGGTCCGCACCCCCGACGTGGCGCAGGCCGCCAAGGTGCTGGCCGCCCACCAGGTGGGTTCGCTGGTGCCCGGCGAGGGCCGGGTGGACGGCGAGCTGGGCACCCAGGGCGGCGACGAGGTGCTGCCCGAACTGTGCGCGGCGCTGGTCGAGGCCGGGGTACGGGTGCACGGATTCGGGCTGGAGCGGGGCACGTTGGAGGACGCCTTCGTGGCGATGACCGGGGAGGGCTTCGATGTCGCAGGCTGAGGCGCTGCCGGTGGCCGGGCGTCGGCCGCAGACCGCGGCCGGGTTCCTGGCGCTGTTCCGCAACGAGCTGCACCTGACCTTCCGCCGGCTGCGCACCAAGGTGCTGCTGGGCATCCTGGCGGTGCTGCCGATCCTGATCGGCGTGGTGGTCAAGCTCAACACCGACAGCCCGCACGACGGCGGCGGCGGGCCGAGCTTCATCGCGCAGACGACCCAGAACGGGCTGTTCCTGGTGTTCACCGCGCTGGCGGTGGCACTGCCGGTCTTCCTCCCGATGACGGTCGGGGTGGTGGCCGGGGACTCGGTCGCCGGCGAGGCGGCCACCGGGACGCTGCGCTACCTGCTGGTCGCCCCGGCCGGGCGGACCAGGCTGCTGGCCGCCAAGTTCACCGCCGGGCTGGTGTTCTGCCTGGCCGCGACGGCGGCGGTCGCGCTGTCGGCGCTGGCCACCGGGGCCGCGCTGTTCCCGCTCGGCGAGGTCACGCTGATCTCCGGGGACACCATCGGCTTCTCCGACGCGCTGCTGCGGGCGGTGCTGGTGGCCGGGGTGGTCGCGCTCTCGCTGGCCGGGCTGGTGGCGATCGGGCTGTTCGTCTCGACCCTCACCGGCAGCGGCATCGCGGCGATGGCCGCGACCGTCGGCCTGGTGATCACCGTGCAGATCCTGGACGCCTTCCCGCAGCTGGACGCGATCCGGCCGTTCCTGTTCACCCACTACTGGATGAACTTCTCCGACCTGCTGCGCGAACCGATGTACTGGGACGGCGTGTGGAAGGACCTCGGTCTGCAGGCCGCCTACGTCGCCGTGTTCGGCTCGGCGGCCTGGTCACGGTTCACCAGCCGCGACATCAGCGCGTGAGCGACATCAGCGCGTGAGCGACATCAGCGCGTGAGCCGCATCAGCGCGTGACGGCTTCCTTGCGGGTCTCCACCGGGGCGGGCTGCGGAACGGCCGCGGCCCGCCCCGCGCGGTCGGCCCGCACCTGGCGCAGCGCGTCCCAGGTGAGCAGCGCGAGCGCGGCCCAGACCAGGGCGAAGCCGGCCCAGCGCGCGGGCGGCATCGACTCGTGGAAGACGGCGACGCCGATCAGGAACTGGAACACCGGCGCCAGGTACTGCAGCAGCCCGAGCACGGTCAGCGGCACCCGCACGGCCGCCGTGCCGAAGAACAGCAGCGGGATCGCGGTGATCACACCGCTGAGCATCAGCAGCGCCGAGTGCCCCCAGCCGTACGAGCCGGGCACGGTGTGCCCGAAGGTGCCGTGCCCGCTGACCTCCAGGTGGATCAGGTAACCGAGGGCGAAGGGGAACATGAAGGCGCTCTCCGCCGCCAGGCTCTCCAGCCCGCTCAGCCCGACCTGCTTCTTCAGCAGGCCGTAGGTGGCGAAGGAGAGCGCCAGGACGAGCGCGATCCAGGGCAGCTGCCCGTAGGCGACGGTCAGGACCGCGACGGCGGCGGCGCCGATGCCGACGGCCGTCCACTGGGCGCCGCGCAGCCGCTCCTTGAGCACCAGGACGCCGAAGCCGATGGTGACCAGGGGGTTGATGAAGTAGCCGAGGCTGGTCTCCACCACGTGACCGTTGTTGACGGCCCAGATGTAGACGCCCCAGTTGACGGAGATCACGGCGGCCGCACCGGCCAGCATGGCGAGTCGGCGGGGCTGGCGCAGCAGCGGGCGTATCCAGCTCCAGTGTCGCTGGGCGACCAGCATCAGCACCACGGCGACCAGGGACCAGACCATCCGGTTGGCCAGGATGTCGTCGGCGGCGCCGGGCTCCAGCAGCGGCCAGAACAGCGGGAAGAGCCCCCAGATGCCGTAGGCCGCCATGCCGTACCAGAGGCCTCGGCCGCTGTCCTGCTGGGTTGTCTGTGGCATGGCCGAGTGCCCTCCCGCGCGCGCAATGTATCGAGGTGACGGTAGCGGGCGGGAGGGCGGGCTGTCATCTCCGTTTTCGCATTTTGGTCATGACATTGCTTGAATGCTGGACGAGTCCCGGCCTTTTCGCAGGTCAGACGGTTGCCTCAGGCACCCAGCGCGGCGCGGACGGACTCGGCCAGTGGGACGGTCGGGCGGCCGATCAGCCGGGCCAGGTCGCCGGTACGCAGGGCCAGCTCGCCCCTGGCGATGGCCGCGTCGGTGTTCGGGAACAGCTCCGCGAAGCCCTCCGGCAGCCCCGCGGCCACCAGTCGGCGGACCTGCTCCTGCGCGGTGACGTCCCGGTACGCCACCGGGCTGCCGGAGGCCGCGGCCAGCTCGGCCGCCAGCTCGCCACCCCGCTCGGACGCGAGGCCGCCGAGCACGTCTCGGCGCTCGCGCACTGGGTGGAGTCCCGGATGTGCGCCGTCGCCGGTGCCCGCGAGGAGTACGACGGGCGGCCTACCGCTCCTTGATCAGCGCTTCCAGCCCGTCCAGCACCCGGCCCAGCCCGAAGGCGTACGCGTGCTCCGGGCTGTACGCGCCGCCGTGCGCCTGGCCGGCGGCGGCGCCGACGCGGGCGGCGACCGGGTAGCGCTCGGCGTCGAAGACCCGGGCGAGCAGCTCGGCGTTGGCCTCCCACCACTGGGAGTCGGTCAGCGCGCTGTCCTGCTGGGCGGCGCGCTCGTCGGCGGCCATCCGGGCGCAGGTCTGGACGAAGCCGAGCAGGTGGGTCAGCGCGGCGTCCAGCTCGACGTCCGGCAGGCCGGTGCCCTCGAAGGCGCGCAGCTCGTACTCGTACTTGCCCATCAGGCCGGGGCCGAGCGGCGGGCGGCTGGTGGAGACGGCGGCGACCCAGGGGTGGGCGCCGAACAGCGCCCGGTTGTCGTCGGCGACGGCGGTGACCCTGGCCCGCCAGCCCGCGTCGGCCGGGGCGCTGCGGGGCATCGTGGCGTAGACGGTGTCCAGCATCAGGTCGAGCAGCTCGGCCTTGCCGGGAACGTAGGTGTAGAGCGCCATCGGGGACAGCCCGAGCTCCTGGGCGACCCGGCGCATGGTGACGGCGTCCACGCCCTCGGCGTCGGCCAGCGCGATCGCCGTGGCGGCGATCTCAGCGGTCGAGCGGGCCTGCTTCGGGCCGCGCCGGCCGGGCTTCTCCTCGGCGGTCAGCCCCCAGAGCAGGGCGAGGGTGCGCGCCGGATCTCCTGCGCTGCTGCGGTCCGTGGCCATGCGACGGATCCTTTCACGGCGCGGGCCTCGGCAGCCGTGGGCGGCTACCGTCTCCCCCATGACCAGCGCTGAGCCACTCCCCGGCACGGACACCACCCAGGCCCTCCGGCCCCGGGTCACCTGCCGCCGCTGCCACCGGCCGCTGCACGACCCGGAGTCGCGGATGCTGCGGCTGGGGCCGGAGTGCCGCGACCCGGCGGAGCGGGTCGCGCGGTTCGAGGTGGACCAGGAAACGCTGCCGGGCGTCTGAGGCCTGTCCGGCCTAGGCCCGCCCGAAGAGACGGCGGATCAGGCCGGGGCGGGGCTCGGGCCGCTGCGGCGCGCTCGGCTCCACCGGTTCCTTCTGCTCGGCGCTCCCGGCGCTCTCGGCGTCCCGCCCGTCCGCCTCCGCCAGCAGGTGCCGGGCGAGGTCGCGGTCGGCCGGGTCCGTCCACGGCGCGGCGAGCACCAGGGCGGCGAACGAGCGCTGGATCGTCACCACCCGGCTGCGGCGCGCCCGGGCGCCGTACTCCAGCCGCCGGTGCAGCAGCCCGGCGATGTCGGCCCGGCTGTCCGGGTGCGTCCAGCCGATCGCGACCAGGGCGAAGCCGGCCGCCTCGACCACCCAGTCCTCGGGCCCGAGCAGCAGGTCGCGCAGCACCCGGCGGCGCTCCGAACCCTCCCACGGCTGGTCGGTGCGGTGGTGGGCGATGCCGAGGCAGGCGAAGGCCTGGACGGCGCGCACCCACAGTTCGGGCTGGTGGGCGAGCAGGGCGCGGCCGAGGTCGTCCTCGCGGGGCAGCGGCGGGTGGACCAGTACGCCGAGCAGCTCCTCCAGCGGCAGTCCGGCCAGCCGGACGGCGTGGTCGTAGGCGGCGGGGATGGTCGGCCAGACGATCTCGGCGGTGGCGCGGACGAGTTCGGCGCTCGAAGCGGCGGGCGGGGCGACGGCCGGGCGCGGGTCGGTGCCGTCCCAGGACCAGATCCGGGTGGTGGGCTCGGTCAGCGGCAGCCGGGGGTCGGGCTCGCCGACGGACTGGTAGGAGACGGTGGCGCGCGGCAGGGCGAGGTGGACGGCCAGCAGTGAGCTGGGCGGTTCGACGGCGGAGGCGGTGCAGTCGATCTCGGTGTCACGGCCGGTGCCGTCGGCGCCGAGCACCCGGTGCAGCACGTTGACGGTCGCCTCGGTGGCGCCGGAGACCATGCCGAGCCAGGGCTCGCGGTGGCTGAGCCGCTCCAGCAGGTCCTGGGCGTACTCGTGGTCGGGGTGGGCTCGGTGGTGGTCGGCCAGGCCGAGCAGGTGCACCGGGTCCCCGTCGAGGGCGTGGCGCAGCCCGTACCGGGCCGGGGCGGCCTTGGGGTGGTCGGGCGCGGTGGCGAGCACCCGGTCCAGCCAGGGCAGGCCGTCTGCCGGGCGGCCGAGGGTGCCGTACAGCTCGGCCACGTCGACGGCGAGGTAGCTGCTGGAGTTGTCCTTCTGCGGCGCCTCCCGGCCCAGTTCGGCCTCCCAGACGGCGAGCGCCGCCTCGGGCCGCCCGTCGGAACGCAGGGCGTTGCCGAGCATCACGGAGGGGAGGTAGCCGGGGGCCGCCCGGTGGGCCCGTTCGGCGAGTTCGACGGCCCGGGCGGTGGCGCCGAGGCGGCGGGTCAGGCCGGAGGCCATCGCCAGCAGCAGCGCGTGCTCGCCGTTGCGGGCCAGTACGGCCCGGACGAACTCCTCGAAGGGCCGTACGGCGTCGGCGAGTTCGGCGGGCAGCGGGTCGGGCAGGGCGCCGGCGGCGCGGGCCACCGCCTGGGCGACGGCGTCCGGGTCGACCAGGGCGGGCAGGTCCTCGCGGGCGAGCCAGGCGGCGTGCGCCCAGGGGCGGGCCGGCTCGTACTGGATCGCCGAGGCGAGCAGGCCGACGGCGGTGTCCCAGTCCCCGGCGGCGGCCTCCACGTGGGCGCGGCAGGCGACGGTGCCGAGGTAGACCTCGCCGTCCAGCGGGAACAGCTCGCGCGCCGCCGCCGGGCCGCCCGCCGCCGCGCACAACTCGGCCAGTGCCTCGTGCAGTTCGGGCAGTTGGGGATCGGAGAGGATGGCGTCGGCAAGGTGGTCGGCGGCGTGGGTGAGGGCCCCGGAGTCGATCGCCAGCCGCGCGACGGCCACCTCGCCCTCGGCCGCCAGCCGCTCGTCGCCCTCGTCGTCGGTGTGCGCCATCGCCCTGCCCCCCGGTCGCGCCGTGATCACTCGTTCCCCGTGCGCGGACGAGGCTATCCGGTGCGCCTGACCGTCGGATGATCACCCTGGGGTGAACGGGGCGCCAACTCCTTGATCGGATACGACGCTTACGAGTGGTTTAGACCTCGGAAACGTTCAGATCTCGAATGCCCCCCAGCACGATGGCTCCGGTGCTTCGAGAGCGAAGCACCGTTCACCGACGACCCGTTGAGGACATGATGAAGCTTTCCCGCGTGCTGTCCGCAGCCGCCTCGGCCGCCGTTCTGAGCACCCTCGTCCTGGCCGGACCGACGGCCACCCGGGCCGCCGCCGCAGGCTCCTTCGTGGTCAGCGAGGCCCAGTTCAACCAGATGTTCCCGAACCGGAACCCCTTCTACACGTACCAGGGCCTGACCGACGCCCTGAGCGCCTACCCCGGCTTCACCAGGACCGGCGACGACGCCACCCGCAAGCGCGAGGCGGCCGCCTTCCTCGCCAACGTCAGCCACGAGACCGTCGGCCTGAAGTACGTCGTCGAGCAGAACACCGCCAACTACAGCCACTACTGCGACACCACCCAGCCGTACGGCTGCCCCGCCGGAACCTCCGCTTACTACGGCCGCGGGCCGCTGCAGCTCAGCTGGAACTTCAACTACAAGGCCGCGGGCGACGCCCTGCACATCGACCTGCTGCACGACCCGTACAAGGTGGAGAAGGACCCGACCGTCGCCTGGCAGACCGCCCTCTGGTTCTGGGACAGCCAGAAGGGGGCCGGGACGATGACCCCGCACGACGCCATCGTCAACAACCGGGGCTTCGGCGAGACCATCCGCAGCATCAACGGCGACCTGGAGTGCAACGGCAAGAACCCGGACGAGCGCGACGACCGGATCAACCTGTTCAAGAAGTTCGTCGGCGTCCTCGGCACGAACGTGGGCGGCGGCACCATCTCCTGCTGACCGCGACGCCGCGCTCCCGGGTGCCGCCTCGTCCATCGTCCGTCTACCGCTGGGCCGGATGGTTCTGCCGTCCGGCCACCGGGGCCGGCTGACTCCTTGAGGAGCGTGGCATGATCACGAAGAGGATCGCTCGGGCGTCGACGCTGGCTCTGGCCGGCGCCGCACTGGCGGGGGCGTTCACCCTCACCGGCGCGGGAAGCGCGTCCGCGGCGTCGGGCGGCGGCTGCGGCGGTAACGGTGGCCAGCAGGCGTGCATCAGCGTCGACGGGAGCACCCTGATCTCCGACGCGTACACCAATTTCGCCAACTCCAACTGCACGATCGACCTGGTCCTGTTCGACCAGACCACCGGCTACCGGTGGGACACCATGGCCGGCTGCGGGCTCGGCTGGACCCACTACGCGGGCACGACCGTCCCCGACCCCACTCCGGGACACGTCTACCAGACCGAGCTCATCGTCAACTGGGGTGCCGGGAACATCGGCGTCACCTGGAGCCCGACGCTGACCGCCTGACCCGACGGCCGGTCCAGGAGCGGGAAGTCGGCCGGGCCGACTTCCCGCTCCACGCGTCTCCACACGTCTCCGCACGGATCCGCCGCGTCCGGCGGCTTGAGCAAAACCGCTCGCCCCGGGCACGCTCCGCCTGCCACCATCCGGACGTGACGACGCTGTTCCTGATGGTCGGCCTGCCCGGGGCCGGGAAGACCACCGAGGCCCGTCGGCTCGCCGAGCAGCACCGGGCGATCCGGCTGAGCCCGGACGAGTGGATGATCCCGCTGTTCGGCGGGCTGGAGGCGGACGGCAAACGCGACGTGCTGGAGGGGCGGCTGCTGACGATCGCCCTGGAGGCCCTGCGGGCGGGCGCCGACGTGGTGGTGGACTTCGGCTGCTGGGGCCGGGACGAACGCACCGCGATCCGCTGGCTGGCGGAGTCGGTCGGCGCGTCCTGCCGGATGCGCTACCTCCCGGTCGACCCGGACACCCAGCGCGCCCGCATCGCCCACCGCTGGGCGACGACCCCGCACGAGACCCTCCCGATGACCGAGGCCGACATCCTGGACGGACACGCCCACTTCGAGGAACCGGACGCGGCGGAACTGGCGGGCCGGGACCTCGACGCGGCCCCGCCCGGCTGGGCCGACTGGCGCGCCTGGGCCGCTGAGCGCTGGCCGTCCTTCGCCTGACAACTGGACGGGACCGTCAGTGCTGCGGGGCGGACGGGTTCAGGACGGCCATCAGCAGGCGGTTGGACAGCGGGGTGGGGGCGCCGAAGTCGAGGCCGAGGTTGGAGATCGAGTACACGGCGTGGAGGGACAGGTCGCGGGTGGCGAACATGCCGTTGGCGTAGCCGTCGTCGTGGCCGGTCTTGCCCCAGAGCACGGTGCCGTTCGGCAGCGGGGTGGACATCAGGCCGGCGCCGAAGCAGGCCACCTTGTTGCAGGAGGTGCCGCCGACGAACGGGACGAGCTTGCCCTCGTTGTCCTTGGGCAGGGTGAACAGCTCGTTCTGCTGCGCGGCGGGCAGCAGCCGGCCCTGGAGCAGCGCGGTCAGGAAGTGGTCGAGGTCGGCCGTGGTGGAGATCATGTTGGACGGGTCGCCGCCCTGTTCGCTGGTGTCGACGGCCTGGCCGCTGTCGGCGGTCATGTAGCCGTGCAGGTAGGGGCGGGGCATCTCCGGGTTGTCCTCGGGCACCGAGGTCTGGTTCAGGTGCAGGGGTTCCAGGATGCGGTTGGTGACCTCGTCCTTGAAGGAGTTGCCGGTGGTCTGCTCGATGAGCTTGGCCGCGATGCGGAAGCCGAGGGAGTTGTACTCCTGCTTGGTGCCGGGGTCGAAGTGCGGGCCGGGCGCCGGGCGGCCGTCGTCGGGGCGCAGGGTGTCCTGGATGATCTGGTCGAAGGTGCGGTAGTCGTAGCGGTCGGCGATCGTCTCGTCGGCGCTCGCGGGGGGCTTGCCCTCGTCCACGTTCGGCAGGCCGCTGGTGTAGTTGACGAGCTGGCGGACAGTGATCGGCTGGAAGGTGCCCGGGAGCAGGCCCGGCATGTAGTGCTGGACGGTCTGGTCGAGGTCGATCCGCCCCTCGGCCGCGAGCTGGAGGAGGACGGTGGTCTCGAACACCTTGGAGATGCTGCCGGCATGGAAGTGCGCGTTCTCCGGGATCTTCCGGCCGGTCTGGCTGTCCACGGTGGAGCCCTTCCACAGCTGTCCCGGCTCGGCGACCAGGGCGACCGCGCCGGAGGCGTTGTCGGAGGGCCGGGTCTCGATGGCGGCCTGGAGCGCGGCGGGGTTCAGGGCCGGAAAGGCCGTCGTGGTGGTGGAGCCCGTGCCGCTCGCGGCGAAGGCCTGGGCGCCCGAGGCGGCGGTCAGGCCGACGAGCGCGGAGCAGGCCAGTCCGAGGGCGGCGGCGCGACGGGCGAGGGGCTTCATGTGACACTCCGTTGGATGGGCTGCCGTTGAACGGCTTCTTGGCGACGTGTTCGATCCTGCTCGGCCGCCGCCCCGACCGGTATCGGGATGAACCCTGAACCGCCCCTGATCAGCCCCGCCACCGCCTCAGGGTGACCACCCATCAGCGGCAGGGCGGACGAACTCGCCGCCGCCCGGCTACCGTTGCTCCGCATGACCCCTACCGAGCCCGAGATCACCGCGGAGTTGGTCCGGCAGCTGCTGCGCGACCAGCACCCCGACCTGGCCGACCGCCCCGTGCGGCTCGGCGCGCGCGGCTGGGACAACCAGCTGTGGCGGCTGGGCGAGGACCTCGCCGTCCGGCTGCCCTGGGCCACGAAGGACGCGGACGCGCTGCTGCGCAAGGAACACGAGTGGCTGCCCGGCCTCGCGCCGCGCCTTCCGCTGCCCGTCCCGGTGCCGCAGCGCCTCGGCGAGCCCTCCGAGCGGTTCCCCCGCCCGTGGCTCGTCACCACCTGGGTGCCGGGTGCGCCCGCCGACCTTGAGCCCGCCACCCGCGCCGAGGCGGCGGCCGACGCCCTGGCCGCCTTCCTGACCGCTCTCCACCGGCCCGCCCCCGCCGGAGCCCCCGTCGGCCGTGGCCGCGGCGGGCCGCCGTCCGACTACGCCGAGGGGTTCGACCGGCAGCTCGCCGACGCCGTCGACCTGGGGCTGATCCCCGACCCGGACGCCGTCCGCGCCGTCTGGGCCGACGCCGTGGCCGCGCCGCCGTGGCCGGGGCCGGCAGTGTGGCTGCACGCCGACCTGCATCCGGCCAACGTCCTCACTGCCGAAGGCACCATCTGCGGCGTGATCGACTTCGGCGACCTCTGCGCGGGCGATCCGGCCTGCGACCTCGCCGCCGCGTGGATCCTGCTGCCGGACGACGCCCGCGACCGCTTCCACGCGGCCTACCGGCCGACCCCGGACGCCGCGACCCTGCGCCGCGCCCGCGGCTGGGCGGTGCTGAAAGCCCTCGCGGGCATCCGGATCGGGCAGGCCGGCCTGCGCGGCCTGCCCGGCGGCAAGGCCAGCTGGGGGCCGCCCGGCCACACCGCCCTGCGGCGCCTGACTCACTCGTTCGAGTGAGTATCGCGGCTGGTGACGGAGATCTGTAGCAGGCTCCTCCTCGCGACTGACGCACCGTCAGTCGCGACGGCGAACCCCACGGAGAATCCCATGGCCAACTACCCGAAGGACTTCCGGTACTCCAAGGACCACGAGTGGGTGCATCCCCAGACGGGAGGCAAGGCGCGGGTCGGCATCACCGAATTCGCCCAGAGGCAGCTGGGCGACATCGTCTTCGTCGAACTTCCCAAAGTGGGAGACAAGTTCGAGGCCAACCGGCCGTTCGGTTCGGTGGAGTCGGTCAAGGCGGTGAGCGAGCTCTACGCTCCGACGTCCGGAACGGTCTCCTCGATCAACGAGGAGCTGAACGACAGTCCCGAGCTGATCAACGACGACGCCCACAGCGACGGATGGATCATCGAGCTCAAGCTGACCAAGGCCGCCGAGCTGGACGCCCTGCTCTCGGCCGACGAGTACGAGGCCTACCTCGCCGAGGAGTCGGCGTAACCGCCGCCCGGCCCTCCTCGAGCGGCACCCGCCGCGAGGAGGACCGGGCTCCCACGGATGCCCCTCAGGGCGCGTCGGTGCGGCGCAGGTCGTAGAGGTACGACTTGCCGGCCTTCCAGCTTCGCCAGGGGCCGAGGGGTGGGAACGCCTCCTGCCCGGCCTGCCCGGCCTGCCCGAGCAGCGGCCAGCCGTTGCCGATCCCGTCGGCGCCGACGGTGCACCAGCCCCGCTCGGGCAGCCAGCGGCACCACACGTCCAGGTCCACCCGCTTGAACGACGGCCTGCCGTTGAACTCGCCGTCCTGGCGGAAGCGGTAGACCAGGCCGTCCAGACGGCGCACGAACTCGAAGGACACGGCGACTCCCCCAGCCTGACATCGGAGACGGACCCTTTCGCCGGACCATCCTCCCGGCCGCACCGTGCCCGGCGCACCTGAATATTTCAGGACGAGAAATATTCATACGGACGGCTGCGTTCCGGTCGGTGTCCGCATGGGAGGTCCGCGCAAGGCTGGAAGGAGTACAGCGCCGTGCGCGTCGACGTCTTCGTCGTCGCCGTTGATGACGTCGTCGATGTAGGCGTATCCGGCCCGCCAACGGACCTTGATCCCGGTGATCCGCATGAACCCCCGAAGGATCAACGCGGCGCTGCACTAGGGCTGGAAGAGTACTTCCGGATTGTTCGGCGAGGGGCCGTCCAGCAGCGGACTGTGGATCCCCTTCAGCGTCTGGTCGAAGAACGCTGTCACGTACTCACGCGTGATCACGATTCCACGTTCGGGGTCGAGGGGCGGCGTCGGGAACCCGGCCTGCTCCTCGAGCAGGTCCACGTCGGTGAAACTGGGGTGGTTGGCGCCGGTGACCGCCAGCCACTTCTTGTAGCCGCCGAGGGCGGCCCAGGGGTGCTCCCAATCGGTGTTGGTGGCCGTACCCAGCATGAGGAACGGCCGGTTGATCTGGCCGGGCATCGGGTCCGGGTGGAAGGTGCCGTCCATGTTCACCCCGGCCCGTACTCGCGGGTCGGCGATCATCGTGGTGGCGGCCGCCGCTCCGCCGATGGAGTGTCCGGCCATGCCGATCTCGTGCTTGTCGATGAGGTGTGCCAGGGGCCACGCGGTATTGCCGTGCGTCAACTGGTCGATCACGAAGGACATGTCCAGCGCGCGGCTGGCGGTGACCGTGTCCATGTCGAGGTTCAGGTCATCGCAGATCGCGCACGGCGGCGTCTGGCCGTTCGCCAGCGTTTCGCCGCTGTCCTCGTAGGTGGGGCCGACGAGCGCGACGACGTAGCCGTGACTGGCCAGGTCGGTCGCGAGCGAGGTGAGTACCACGCGCGGGTCCCCGAACCCGGGTGAGAGGACCACCAGCGGATGCTTGCCGTGTTGCGGCCGCGCGCCGTCGAAGGCGTGAGTGGTGACGCTGGAAAGGTTCTGCGGGGTGATGCCGGAGCTCGCCGGTATCTTCGCGCGCTGGATGTGTCCGGTTGCCTCGGCGAGGGTCATGTAAGGGGCCGGGGTCCCGGTCCCGGGGACGGCCGGGTAGACCATCGTGACGGTCAGTTGGCGGGGGCCGGATGACGGCACCCACGGGTCTGGACGGCTCGCGTCGGTGAGGTGGATGACGTCCTCGCCGGCGGCGTAGGGGCCGGTCGGCGCGGGGAGCGTGCCTTGGAAGGACCGCGTGGGCGCGGTGGCCGTGGCCGTGGCCGGTGCGGTGTCGAACGCGTGCGTGGCCACCGGCGTGGCCGACGGTGTGGTCGTGGCGGCGAACCCGGCGCCGGTTCCGGTGACGAGGGCGGCGAGCGCCAGCGCCGCGACAGCGCTGATACGGCGATTGCGTTTCATCCTGCCGGCCGGGCAGGGGCGGCCGGCGGCGTTCGTGTGTCGATCGGTCATGGCCCCACGATGTCGCACCAGGCGGCGCCGGGTCGGCAGTGTGAACCCACCGGCCGGACGGGGGGGGAAACCCTACCCCCGCGAGGTACCGGAGTCATCCGCCGGGACCATGTCGTGCGGCGCGGGGTTCCCTTCGCCGGCATCGTCGAGCGCCACCTTCGTCTTGGCCTACGACGAACACGACGCCAAGCCCTACCGCTGGACCTACGACGGCAGCCCACTCAAAGCCGCATGAACCCCCGAAGGATCAACGCGGCGCTGCACTAGTCGTAGAAGAACTGGCGGAGGTCCTCGACCGAGCCGGGGCCGGTGACGAAGCCCTCGAACCGGGCGACCGCGCCGGGCGGCGGCGGGCCGTCGGCGGGGAGCCGCCGCAGCCAGAGCTCGCTCTGCTCGCCGACCGCGTAGACGGCGGAGAGCAGTTCGGCCATGCCCGCCGGGCGGGGCGGGGTGGCGCCGACGACGGGCGAGAGCGTCCAGCCGCCGGCCCGGGCGGCGAGGCGGAGCACGCCCGCCCAGGTGGCGATGCGGCAGAGCCGGGCGCGCAGGGAGAGTTCGGCGGACGGGTCCGGGTACCCGAATCCGATGGTGGCGGCGGCGATGTCGTCCATCACCTGGCGCTCAAGAAGGGTGCGGGTCCAACGGCCCTCCTGGGCGTCCTCGATGGCGGCGTGCCACCACTCCCAGGCGGCGTCCAAGCGGGTCGCGAACTCGTCCATGCGGTCAGGCTAGTGGGAGCGGGGGTTGAGGCGGGTCGCGAGCCAGGGGGAGTTACGGCCGGCGGCCTCACGGTAGGCGATGCGCTGGACGGCGAAGAGCAGGCGGTAGAGGTTGAGGGCGGTGTCGGAGTCGTCGGCGGCGAAGCCCAGGCGGAAGACGAACGATTCGAGGTCGGGCCAGTCGAAGTCGTCGGGGACGGGCGGGGTGACGGGAGTGGCGGCGAGCGTGTTGAAGGCGGCGGCGACGGCGTAGTGCGTCGCGGCGAGGGCGTTGGCGACGGCCGGGTCCGGGCCGGGGTCGGACATGTCAGGGCTCCTCTTCGTCGGACTTTGCAACATTGAGCGCGGTGATGACGCCCAGAGCGACGGTGCCGATCGCGAGGGCGAGGAGGGTGAGGAAAGCGACGGCGATCAGGAACCGCACTGGCGCTCGCGGTCCACGTCGAGGAGGAGGGTGAGGAGATTCAGGAGGGTCGAGGCCGGAGCGGTGTTGAAGCGGACGAGGACACGGCCGTCGAGGGTCCTGTCCGTGGTGGCGGACGGGAAGATCAGGCCGAACTTGCGGCCGCGCTCGTGGAGTTCGGCGAGGAGCGTGCGGATGTGCTCGTCGGTGTAGGCCCGGATCCGGGGGTCGGTGGGCTGCATCGGCTGGCGCGTCATGCGGTGGCCTCCAGTTCGAACCAGACGACCTTGCCCTGCTTGCGCAGGTCGGCGCCGAAACGGTGGGTGAGGGACTGGACGAGGTGGAGGCCCCGGCCGGAGAGCGAGAGCGGGTCCGAAGGGGTGCGGGGCTCGGGCAGCAGCGGGCTGTCGTCGCTCACCGAGACGCGGAGGAGCTGCGGGGAGAGCGCGAGGGTGACGAGGGGCGACGAACTCCCCGCGTGCTTCCAGGCATTGACGAAGAGCTCATGAAGCGCGAGCTCGGCGTCGGCGATGAGGGCGGACGGCCACCCGGCGGAGGCGAGGAGGTCGCAGAGCTCGGTACGAGCGGTGGACCAGTCGGGAGGGTTGCAGGCACACATGAGAGACCCCAGGGAGAGAGGAGGGGAATCGACAAAGGCGACGCTTCACCGTGTGATCGGTGCAACACTGACGGTAGGGGACTCGATGCCATCCCTGCAATCGAACAGGCAACGATGCATACGCTCGACGGTGGCGAGCCGCTCGCCCCATGCGAAACACTGCACCGACGAGGAGGGACCGCCAGTGGCATACAAGGGGCCGATCAGCCAGCGGCAACGACGCTTCGGCGAGGAGTTGCAACGCCTGCGTACGGCAGCGGGGTTGTCTGCACCGGAAGCCGGCGCGCTTGTGGGGATGAAGGGTCCGGCGGTGAGCCACACCGAGGCCGGTCGGATCACTCTCAACTCTGAGCGCCTTGAGATCTGGCTCGACGCGTACGGCTGCACCGACCCGGTCTTCCGCGCAAAGCTCGCCGAGATGGGGCGGAGCAACGGGAAGGGCTGGTGGACCGATCTCGCGGACCGAGTTCCGACGCTGCTGCTTGATCTAGCGGAGGCCGATCACAGCGCGGCCTCGATGGACAACTTCGAGACGTTCTACGTCCCTGGCCTTCTCCAGGTACCCGCCTACATCGAGGCGATCTACGAAGATGCCAGCCAGCACCGCAAGTTGGATGTCGAAGCCGAGATCGAGTTCCGGAAGCAACGGCAGCGCATTCTCACAGACTTGCCACGCCGCGAGTTCCGATTCGTCATCCATGAGACAGCGTTGCGAATGCGATTCCCGGGCGATGCAGTCATGAGGGAGCAACTCGTGCATCTGCTGGAAATCTCTGAGCTGCCGAACGTCAGCATTCAGGTCCTGCCGTTCACCGCTGCGAAGAAGCCGCCTTCCACCGGCCAGTTCGTGGTATTCGACCCTGGAGCTCCAGAGCTGTCCACCGTCGTCGTGGATCACCCAAGCCACACCGAGTATCTTGGCGACCAGCATTCGATCGAGACCTACCGAAGGACCTTCAACCAGCTGAGCGAGCTGGCCTTGCCGCCTGTCGACCAGTCCTTGACGACGCTTTCCTCGCGCGACTCGTGGGGACTCATTCGACATCTTCTCTACTTGTTGCAAGCTTGAAAGGCGCCCGATGTCCGAACTCCGTTGGCAAAAGTCATCGTTCAGTGGATCGAACGAGGGCGGCAACTGCGTTGAACTCGCAGCCGGAGCTGAGGACGTCCGCCACCTTCGCGAGTCCGACGATCCCTCTGTCATCGTCACCACATCAACCGCCAAGCTCCGCGCCTTCATCCTCGGCGCCAAGGCCGGCGAGTTCGACCACCTCAGCTGACCCCCGCCCCCTTCCCCCGCCCGAATCGTTGGAGGCCAACGATTCGGGCGGAACCGAATCGTTGACAGGTCGCCGCCAAAACGGTTTGACTCAAGGGCCCGATCACACGCCTTCCAGGGGGACTTCACCATGCGCACCATGCTGATCGCCGCCGCCACCGGCCTGGCCGTTGCCGCCGCCGTCCTGTTCGCCACCACGTCCAGCGACGCCACCCCGGCGCCCGCCCCCGCTCCGCACTCCCAGCTCGCCGGGGGCAGCGGCGGCAACTGCTGCTGACGCGCCGTCGGACCGTTGCCGGCCCCACCGCCCGCTCGCCGCACCGGCGAGCGGGCGGTGGTCGTTCCCAGGGGCCTCCCCCATGCCCCTCCGCCCACCCCTCAACGGGGCGTTAATCGTTTGTCTACCGCCTCCGGCCATTCTCATCTCCACAAGACGCCCGACGATCTCGGGCGCTGATGCACGAGAGAGGTAACACGGGGACATGAAGGCGACGAAGAGCATTCGACACATGGCCGTGACGGCGGCGGCGGGCGTCCTGGCGCTGGCCGGGACGATGGCGACGGCGGGGACCGCGCAGGCGGACATCACCCCACCCCAGGACGCTCCGCGGGTGGACGTGAACGCCCCCATGACGCTCCTCCCGGGCCAGTACATCGACACCGGCTCCACCCGGCTGATCCTCCAGGACGACGGCAACCTCGTCACCTACAAGACCTACAACGGCCAGTACACGCCGGTGTGGTCCGCGCCGGGCAGCTGGGGCTGCGGCGCCAAGGCGATCCTGCAGCCCGACGGCAACTTCGTCGTCTACGGCAGCGACAGCCGCGTGTGCTGGACCAGCAACACCATGCGGCCCAACAGCACGGTCACCCTGGAGATCTGGGGCTACGGCGGACTCAATCTCTACTTCGGGTCCCCGGCGCGCAGCCAGTCCTGGGCGGTCATCGCCAGCACCGACCCGTACTAGACCCAACGCCGTGTAGATAGAGCCTTGGGCGGTTGCGTCAAGTCGCCTGAAATGGGACGGAGCTCCTGCTAGAACCGTGTCGGCCAAGATCACTGT